>JAWXBI010000156.1:0-9680 GCA_034439915.1 Saprospiraceae bacterium
GCGAGTTATCTTCTGGGTGTGCAGACAACTATAGTATTAACGATAAAGACACCGACTCATGTTATATGCCGGAAATTATTTTTTTAAAATAATTTAATTTGACCTGGAATCTTTATTTGTCCAGCATGACTACCTGACCTGTCCGGACCGATTCATCACAGGCAAAGGCTATTCTCAGGCTGTTGACGGCGTCCTGCATATGGTCCGTCAGGTCTGTATTTTCTAAAATGGACTTAAGGAAATACCGCTGTTCCCGATTGCACAATTCCTGGTGATCCGGTTCATCAGCCAGGTCGATCCATGTATCGGGGTGGATAAATTCATCCTTTTCATTCAAATCAGCCAGGTGATAGCGTAGGGATTCGGCTTTGGAGTGAGACTCAATGGACGCTGATTTACCCGTTGCGCTTGCCTCTTTGGCAGCAATGGATACACAACCCTTTGGTCCGATTACGTCTTTCACAAAAAATGCCGTTTCACTGATCATCGGCCCCCAACCAGCTTCATACCAACCCACGGATCCATCCTCGAAACGGATTTGCAATTGACCATAATTGTAATTGCCGGCTGGAATTTCTTCAGTAAGTCGTGCGCCTATTGCATAGACCTGTACCGGTTTGCTCCTCGTCATCTGGCACATTACATCGATATAATGCACCCCGCAATCTACAATCGGGCTCAGACTTTTCATCAGGTTGCGGTGCACCGTCCACATATAACCATGGCTTTGTTGATTCAGGTTCATGCGCATGACCAGTGGTTTACCCAACTGGTGTGCTAGTTCTACAAATTTTTCCCAGGAGGGGTGATGTCGTAATATATAACCGACCACCAATTTTTTTTTGCCCTCTACTGCAGTCTTCATCACCCGTATAGCCCCGTCCACCGTATCGGCCAGGGGTTTTTCAATGAAAACATGGCAACCCTGGTGCAGGGCTTTGATAGCAAAACGTTCATGGGTGTCGGGATAGGTGGATATGCATACCGCATCAGGTTGTGTTTGGTGCAGTGCGGTGTCGAAATCACTGAACAAGGCATAACCTCCACCCAGGTCTGCATTTAATTTTTCTTTGCTGTTTCCGGTCGAGACCAGGCCGCAGATTTCAAAACCTTCGATGTGCTGATAGGCTTTGGCGTGGGAGGCTCCCATGTTGCCGCAGCCTACAACGAGGACACGGAGGGGCAGTTTATTATTAGGCATGATTTGAATTAATTATTTTTTGTTGATTCCAAAAGTAAACAAAAAATCAGGGTAAAGATCAGAAGCACTTCTTTGCCAGTTGAGGCGGGTGAAACCCCCTCTGTTTTGGAGGGGTGAAACCCCGGGAGTTAAACTCCGACTGGAAAGAATATAAATAGGTATCACCTCGATTTAGTCGGAGTGCAACTCCTCCGAAACGAAGATAAACACTGTTATAGAGCCTCTTCAGGTAAAACAAATTTCCATTTGGTCTGGCAGACAATATGCAGATTGTTCGATCTGTAAGAAAAATTGTAAGGGCCGATGTGTGCAGGATCCAGGTTCAGATTGTGTTTGTATGTACCATTCCGAGCCTAATCTTCGTACAGCTGATGAAGCCAGGCTCCTTAATATTATTTTACTCTCGCCAGAAATTGCAGAAGAATCGGTAGCCTTGGATCGGGCTAGTAAGTCGATCTCGGCGCAAAAACAGGGAATAAAATCCAATTAAACGCAGGAAATAATTTTCAAGCGGCTCAATTAAGTCTTCGCTGAGGAGGAGTTCAACTCCGACCGTAAAATATTAAAAATACAATGTATAAAATTGTGTCGGGTATAACCCCCGGGGTTTCACCCCTCCTGAACGTCGGGTGGGTTAATGAATTTATTGAGTTTTCTTGTCTAAAACATTTCAAGTCTGTTCAAATACCTTCGTTGAGGAGGAGTTAAACTCCGACTTGAAAATATCAATGTACAATCAATATAATTGTGTCGGGGTATAACCCTCCTGAACGTCGGGTGGGATAATAAATTTATTGAGTTTTCTTGTCTGAAAACATTTCAAGTCTGTTCAAGTACCTTCGCTGAGGAGGAGTTAAACTCCGACTGGAAAATATCAATGTACAATCAATATAATTGTGTCGGGGTACAACCCCCGGGGTTTCACCCCTCCTAAACGTCGGTGGGTTAATAAATTTATTGAGTTTTGTTGTCTGAAAACCTTTCGGTGGGCTAGCTCAATTTATCAAAGCCCATGAAAAGTACAAGCAGTGAGTTTAAAAGACGAATTTAATACTCGGTAAAACCTTCCAGATCTGGGCAGTTCGCCGATCAAGACCTGGAAGTTTTATTAGTACAAGGTCTCGCTCTGCTATTCAAATTAACCATTGACTAAACGACATTGCATTCTAACCTATCGACTTCCCTCCAAAGCAAAAGCCATATACACATCAGCAGAAGCCGTCCCATTGCGATTGCCTCCTCCGGCAGCAATGATCACATACTGCTTACCCTTTACCTGATAAACCGAAGGAGTCGCATACCCTCCGGCAGATAATTTATAACTCCATAGTTCAGCCCCATTGCGGACGTTAAATGCTCGGAACATTTCATCCGCCGTAGCTCCAATAAAAACAAGTCCTCCGGCTGTGGAAACACAACCTCCAAAATTCTGAGTGCCGGTATTTGGAAAGCCTCTGTCTTTTAATTTAGGATAATATCCCAGGGGTACCTGCCATTTTAATTGCCCTGTTTTCATATCGACTGCATTTAAGGTACCCCAGGGAGGTGCTGATGCAGGAAATCCCTCCTGGTCCGTAAATATTTTATAACTCTTCAGCACATATTTTTCGAGAGGTAATTTATGATTCATTTGCACCCGTTCAGTTTTTCCGGTCGCACTGGAATCGGGTTCATTCATCAGATAAGTTACCATGGCATTCAGATCAGGGGATGAAAATTGGGTGTGTGCTGGCATCAACCCCTTGCCCTGGGTAATTATTTTCGATAGTCCCTCTTTGGAATACCTTTTAGATAATCCCATCAGGCTGGGCACAGCCTCGGTAGCCCCTTTGCGATCAGCCCCGTGACAATTGGAACAATTTAAAGCGTATACAATCTGGCCCCGGCTGGCGCCCTCATGTTGCAAATCATCACCGGCTTCCGATGGCACCTTTTCCAGTTGATAAATCATGGGAAAATCATTGCAATTGGCAAATGCGGTTTGGCTTTGCGGGTCAAACGAAATTCCGCCCCACAACATACCACCCCGGGTACCAGGCCTTCCAATGGTACCATTCAGGCTGGGGGGATCATACATACCCTGAGCGCGATATTGTCGCGTCTGTTGTTTTAAATAATTTCGTGCACTATCTGATAAAGTGGTCAGATCGGTGGTGTCCCATCCCTGTCCAGTCAACAGGATACCCTGGTTATAGGGTTGGGTGGCAAATGCCTGTTCACCGGGGATATCGGATGGGGGCACCGGTTTTTCCACGGACGGCAGCAGTGCCTCACCGGTGTTTCGATCCAATACGAGGAGTTCACCCATTTTTGTAGGTTGCAGCAGGACTTCGCGATCTTTACCCTGCCAATGGATATCGGCCAGGGTAGGGGCACAAGGCAGATCATAATCCCAGATATCGTGATGGACCGCCTGATAATGCCATTTTCGAATTCCGGTAGCAGCATCCAAAGCGATGATACAATTTCCGAAAAGGTTAGCCCCGACACGGTTGGCCCCATAAAAATCATAAGTGGGAGACCCCGTAGATACATAAACAATACCCTTTTTTTCATCGAGACTCATGCCTCCCCAGTCGTTGGTTCCTCCATAGTTTTCACCTTCGATCCAGGCCCAGGTCTCATAACCGTACTCTCCTTTTTGAGGTATGGTATGAAATATCCAAAGGAGGTTTCCTGTCGCAGCTTCATAAGCGCGGATATGCCCAGGTGAAGCGTTGTATCCTTCGCCGGTAGCTGAGCCGATGATCAATATATTTTTAAACAGTATGCCGGGAGTGGTCACTGTAACAGAGAGTTTTGCCGTATCCTGACCCAGTCCTGCGCGCAGGTCTATCTTGCCCTGGTCGCCAAATGATTCAATCAGGGACCCGGTACGGGCATTTACGGCATACATATATTTACCGGCAGGAAAAAATATATACTCCAGTCCCTTATCTTTCCAATAGGTCACCCCGCGATTAATACCGGAGGCCACTTCTTTTCCGGTAGGTTTATACCTCCACAATTCTTTCCCATGGGTGGCGTCTAAAGCTATTAAATGGAGGGTAGGTGAAGTGAGGTAGACGGTGTTGCCGACGATGATGGGATTGCATTCGATGGTGGTGCGCTGACCGCTGTCTCCGGTGTGGAAGGTCCAGGCAGGGGTCAATAGGTGGACGTTGGAGGTATCGATTTGTGAAAGTGATGAATATTGGAGGGCATCGGGGGATCCGCGATAGGTATCCCAAACCTCATACCGGTTATTACCACAGGAACAAAGGAGTACTAAACCGGCAATTTTAAAAAGGGAATAATTGAAATCAGGGCATGGATGGACGTTAACAAACATAATTACCAAATCACAAGATTCAAGAAAATGAGGAATTCAGGCCTTTAATTTAATATGTTTCAGGCACAGATACAGTATATCAGGAAGATATCCCCCTATTACCTTTCATTTCAATTGAAATTTTATTTGATAATCACTGCTATTGTTTTAACCCTTAAATGTGAATTTTGACCGTTTGTTGCAAAACATCAATAAATGTTTCTTTTCTTCTCCGGGCTACCTGGATTTTGGTGCCGTCTTGCATGATAGCTAAACCACCATCTTCTTTCAGAATTTTTTTTACAAAACCGGTATTGACAATGTGCGATTGATGAAGTCTGAAAAAATATGGATGCGGAAGCATTTCTTCAAATTCTTTTAGGTTTCTGGCAGCCAGATGGCGTTCCCCATTGACCAGGTAGACAAAGGAATAATTGCCACAGCTTTCCAGTCGGCAAATTTCTTTGGTTTTAGCAAATACTGGTCCTTCACTGGTAGGCAGTGTGATCCGGTCAAAAATTTGTTCGGCGTTTGTTCTGACTAGATTTGAAAACAATTTCTCCTGATCGTATAGGTTCAATTTTTGTTGGGCTTTTTCAATAGCTACTGCCAATTCATCCGGATGAATTGGTTTTAGTAAATAATCAATGGCATTGTATCGAAAAGCTTTGACAGCAAATTCATCGAACGCAGTGGTAAAAATCACCCGGATATTCATTTTGGGAATTCGGTCCAACAGGTCAAATCCAGTGCCATCCAACAGCTGAACATCGAGAAACAGGATGTCAGCATGTATCCTTTTTATCCAGTTTTGGGCTTCCGCTACACTGGCTGCCTCTGCTACAATTTCCGCTGACGGGTGATTTTGGAGAATCAAATTGCGCAGAGTGGCCCGGACGCCTGCTTCATCCTCAACAATCATTATCCTTAAATTCATGATAAAACCAAGTGTAGTTGCCAGAGCAAAAGTCGTATTATATTCAGTTTAATTTCCTTAAACCACAATTTTGACTGAAATTCAGGGACTTTTTCAGATCAACTATGTATACGAGAATAATACACCGGCTCGGGTTGTACCTGCTTATCCTTACCGCAACCATACCTGGGTTTTCCCAGTCTTTAAATTTTAAAGTCAGTTATTATTCAGTCGCAGATGGGCTCTCCAGCCGAGAAGTTTATGATGTGATCCAGGACAACAGAGGGTTTATTTGGTTGTCCCTGAAGAATACCTTAAACCGATTTGATAGTTATACCTTTTCGGATCTGTCCAACCTAAGAATAACGGATTCGGGTTTGGTTTCAAAAATTTTATCAAAAGGCGATTTATCCGTTTTGGAAAATTCAGGGCAAAATCAATTTCTTATTAAATATATTAATGAACCCTCTGTTTTTGATTTAATTCACACGGATAAATTAAGTGTAAACTCATTTGATTTAAGTCCACTGTTTGCGGGCTCAAAACTGCTAGGTTTTGCTGCAATTCCAAATGCTGGAATGATCGCAGTGATAGCTGTAAAAAACAGGGATTTGGTCATGTACCATTTTAATCCGGCGGATAATACGATCATCCAAAAAAGCAAATATACTTTAGATGTCCATTTTAGGGCAGATAGTCTTAAAAATGTACAAATTTCAGTTTCGTCATCGGGGTTGACCTATCTTTCAGCTGCGGCGCTTCCTTTGATTTGTTTTGATCCTAAAGAGAAAAAAGCAAAAGAATTGGCAATTCCCATTTCCAAAATGGGATTTTCGTTGATAAAAGCGAATGGCGATAATGGATTATATCTGGTTGATAACGTTCAAAGACGTTTGTTGAAGTATGAGTTGTCTGATAAATCCCGAGTACACATTCCAACTCCATTAAAAGGAAAAATTGATCAGTTGTGGATTGACCTGGATGGAAATGTAATCATGGGCAGTGCAATAAACCGTTATTTTAATGAGCTTATTCTTTTGCCCGGAAATGGTGACATACCTATTCCTCTGAATTTAATTTTGCAAAAGGAAAATAAAATTTCCCAAATCCGGGGGGATCATTTTTTGGAACAAATCCTGGTCCCGACGTTCAGCGGTTTCTATATTTTTTCAAATGAAAAAAAACGATTTAAAGCCATATTAAATCAGCCACTGGAAGAGGGTGAATGGGGTCACGTGATACGAAGTATGGTAGAAGACGGGCAAGGCAATTTATATATTAATGAGGAAGCTAATAGCCTGTTTAAACTGAATTTATCCAATGATTCTATCACTAAAATTTTTAAAACCAGTGCGTTTACTTTACCCATTACCGGATGCTTAAAAATGGTAGATCGAAAACTCTGGGGGATTAGCGCTAAAACTAAATCTCAGGACCGTCTCTATAGCTTCAATACGGTAACAGAAAAATTTAAATTTTGGGATTTAGCTTTTGCAAACTTTGGAGTTAAGGATTTTGTCGTCCTGGATTCGACGATATTATTATTTTTTGGCCGTGATTTTATCGTAGATACGTTCGCAGTCTGGGCGTTTGATATACAGCGAGGGCAGTGGCAACCTTTCCCCCTGAGTCCAGTCTGGAAGGATATAAAAGTACAGATCCTATTGTACGATGAAAAAGGCACCGTATGGATAGGGTCTGTTAATGGGCTGTATTCCGTTTCTATTAAGGATCAAACGATTGAAAAAGTTGAATTTGGGATTACCCCATCTGCAGTGCTAGATTTTGAAATCAATGCGCTTGTTTTTCATCCGGAGACCAATAACCTTTTAATCGGTTCCGAGTATGGTATTTGGGTGTTTGATCCCGTGAACAGAAAATACATTCATCGTTATACTAAAGAAGCGAACGGGCTTAGTAATAATTTTATTGAAGGGCTATTACCTGTAAGGGATGATAAACTTTTTGCTACCACACTCTTTGGCCTTAGCCTGTTGGACCTTAAAAGTGGCCAGGCAAAAAATTATTTTGAAAATGATGGCTTGGCGCACAATGAATTTAACCGATTTTCTATACACCAGGGAAGCAACTCCAAATACTATTTTGGCGGATTAAATGGATTGAGTGCGGTAGCATCCGCAGATTTAGACCAAATGAATTCAAAACAAGTGGTCATTTCCAGATTTTTTAGAAACGATTTTAAGACCGGAAATGAAAGAAGTCAATCGGCAAATCTGGAAAGTATTAAATCATTTATTATAGAGCCGGGAGACCATTATTTCGGATTTGATTTGATGTATCCTGATTTTACAGAGCCTAGGCTAAATCAATTTCAATATTGGCTCGAAGGTTATGATAAAGATTGGCAGCCACCCACCACGTCCAACAGGATCCGGTACGGTAGATTAGCGGAAGGCGATTATATGCTTCATCTGAGGGCCTTTCCAAATCTACGCAATGAATCTTCAATTGCTATTCGGGTTAAAGTACATTTTTACCAGTCCCCCTGGTTTGTGCCGGGCCTAATCTTTGCTTTTTTGGTGTTACTCCTCGCATCGGTGTTCTATTATAAAATAAATAAGCGAAATAAAGACCTGGCAAAACAACAGAACGACCAAAAATTTAAAGACCTGGAATTGGCGGCTTTAAGGGCGCAAATGAATCCCCATTTTATTTTTAATTGCCTGAGTAGTATTCAGCAATTTATTTCCGTGAATGATGCCGCCACAGCAAGCCGGTACCTCTCGAGTTTTTCGCGCCTGGTGAGACTAGCCCTTCACAGTTCAGTAGATGGACGACACAACCTTCAGGATGAAATCGATATGATAGACCACTATCTTGGGCTGGAGCGATTGCGTTTTGGAGACAAATTTTCTTATGAAATTGATGTTGACCAGGAACTGGATAAAGACAATATATTTTTACCGCCATTATTGATTCAACCCTTTGTAGAAAATGCCTTGGTGCACGGAATTAAAAATAAAACAGCAAAAGGTAAGATCACCATTTCATTCCGGCAACAACAAAATGACCTGAAGGTTACCGTTACAGATAACGGCCCTGGGTTTTCGGTCCAGGAAAGAATACAGGATGGTTCGGGACATAAATCAGTGGGCATGACGCTGACTAAAAAACGGCTGGAAATCCTGTCTGGTAAGGACAACTTTTCAATGACGCCTGTGATCACCGAAAAAGGTCATACGGAAGGCACACAGGTGCACATTGTGATTCCTATATTATAGAATAGTTCTGCTATACAGTAATACGGTGACAAGTACGCGGTAAGCTAATCGCTTGAAGAGTTTGCCTGGACAGCATTTCACAACTTCTATGCCTCATGCTATCCAATAGAGATAGTTTTCTCCGGATAGTGTTATACAGCCTATAAAAGCAGGTTAGGGGCATTTAAAGTCTCACCCACAGGGATCATTTCACCGAATATCACGCTGTTCATACCGAATCCCATCTTTCCAGAATATTTATTCAGGACCGATACATCTTGTAACATAAAATGAATGCAAAAACAAAACATTCATTATTAATTACAGAATTTATCAACCCAAAATGTTTAGTTCTATGAAATCATTATTTTATAATGGGCTGTTTGTTCAGCATCTGGCTCAGGGAGTAAAAGTATACTTCCTTATTTTTTTATCCATTGGATTTTTATTGAGAAAAGAGGATCTAAACGCACAGACCGCTTGCCCGGATTTAATCGTAAATGAAAATTTTGAATCAGGCAGTACTTCCTTTACTTCTGGTCTGTTGCCCAGTTGTGCATGTACTGCAGGAACCTATTGTGTAAGTACTAATTTTAATCTGAAATGTGCAGGCTGGCCGAATTTTGGAGACCATACACCAACCGGTGTAAGAAATTTTTTATTAGTCGATGGAAATGCTTCTGCTGCAACCAACGTATGGACTTCAAATGTGAGTGTTACTCCCGGATCTCCATACACCTTTTCCTTTTGGGTAGCGAGTGTATATCCTTCTTCTCAGCAGGTTTTTGACCTTGGGATGATGGTGAATGGTCAGAACGTAAAGCAAATTACAGTTAGTCAGGTTTCACCGTCATGGACACAATATAGTTTCTCCGGGATATGTCCGTACGGAGTTACTAATTTACCACTCGCTATAAGACAAATTAGTGGGGGTGGTTTTAGGGATTTTGGGTTAGATGATATTTCTTTCAATTCCTGCCGTTGTGATGCGGCATTCAATTTTCAAAGCATCAACGGTTGCGGAAGTACTCA
>JAWXBI010000157.1:0-9270 GCA_034439915.1 Saprospiraceae bacterium
AATCAGGTTTCAGTAATCAGGTCAGTAATCAGGTCAGTAATCAGGTCAGTAATAGTAAAGATAAGCTTGCGGCTCGAATCTCGCTACTCGTAGCTCATGCCCCGCAGCTCACATCTCCCATCCCTTCCTGTACTCCCTGTAAAAATACTTATTTGCATCTTCATTGTTCGTGATTTTCATGGTAGCGGTATCATAGATGAGTTTCTTTTTCGCACGGAGGGCAACAGCACCCAGTTGGATAGTTTCCGTTACAGCGACTGCATTCAAAAAACTGCCAGGTGATTGGGTTTTATTTTTAAAAGCATCCAGCCAGACATTATCTCCCCTGGAATTTACTTCAGTAGGTGCCGGTTGACCGTTGAGGGCGGCGGTCATTTTAGCATCTGGTAATAGACGGGGTTTTTCACCACGGAAACCGGCTATGATCTTGCCCTGGTCGCCCACGATCAGCAAACCTTCTCTCTCCATGGGTGTATCTCCAAGTTCATCCGGAGTAGCTGGACGAATACCTCCATCATACCAATACAAATCAAAAGCAGGCAAGCGCACTTGCTTTTGGAATTTAAATTTTACGGTACTGGAATAAGGGAATGCCACATCGTTTACCACCCCTTTACACACCTGGTTTTCCACCATCGCGTTGGTGGTTCCATTTCCTTCTGCTGAGATCGGTGGGGTTTCGATCCCGATACTTAAAAACAAAGGCCATAAACTATAATGACCCATATCAGCTATACTGCCGCCGCCAAAATCATACCAGCCGCGGAATACATTATGCGTATAATTAGGGTGGTAGGGTCGATTTGGCACACAGCCCAACCACAAATCCCAATTGAATCCTTCCGGAACAGGGGGCGTATCAGTAGGATTTGCCACCCATTGCGGCCACACCGGGCGGTTGGACCAGTTGTGGATTTCTTTTAATGCTCCGATTTGTCCTTCCTGGATCCATTTATTGATCAATTCTAAACCGCTTCGTTTAGACCAGGCCAGGAGGTGGGTACTTACCCCGGTTTCACCAGCCGTTTTTATAACCTGCCTGGCTTCGTACATGCGGTTAGCCAAGGGTTTGTGAATGACTACATGTTTCTTTTTTTTCATTGCCGACACGGATATGTATCCATGCAAATGATCGGGGGTCATGATTTTGACCGCATCAAAATCCTTTTCTTTTTCCAGCAATTCCCTGAAGTCGGCATAAGCCGGACAATTGTGATTATAGGTATTGTTGGTTTTGTTATAATATTCATCAACCAGTTCTTTGCCTATATCCCTCCCACCAGGTATACCTTTTAAGTCAGCTCCCCAATCGGATTTGCCCAATACTTTACGGATACCATTGCGGATTCCATGTTGGGACCAGTCCAGATAATTGGTGCTCATTTTATTCGGGTCGCATACTGACGTAATTTGAAGTTTTGGATTGGTGATGAGGTCACACATTTCCCTCAAACCCTGGGTACCACAACCGATATAAGCGAGATGGACTTTATCACTTGGGGCAATATATCCCTTCCCCCCTAAAGCCCTGCGGGGTACAATATGAAAGGCCAATGACCCCATGGATGCGGTAGAAGCTGTTTCGATAAACTTCCTCCGGTTTATTTTATTTTTATTATTCATCTTTTTATTTTCATTCCTCCTTCCCCCTTCCTCCTTCCTCCTTCCTCTTTCTTTACGATTTTGCTTTTAATAAAGTTATCGTTTTATTTATTTCACCGATATAAGTATTTAAAGTCTTTGCTACGATCTCAATATTTTCCTGGGCTTCGGTAAAATTGTATTGTTCGATGCCCTCTCTTACGCCGGGAATAGTCTTTACGCCATAACCGGTATAATAGCCTGGGGCATAGATCTGGTGTTTGTACCAGGATCTTCGCGGCAAACCATTGGCCTGCAAAAGACTTCGTTCGATCTGGAACAGGGATTTATTAATTTCTTTTTGTTTCTCCGGGGCTAACAAATGAGAGGAGAGGGATAATTTCTGAAATTGATCCGCACTGTTTTTTAATAAAACCATGGCGTTTTCCAGGCTGCTGAAATTCAAAAAAGGTACCGGCTCTTTGGGGACGGGGATTAAATTGGTCTTGGTCGGATCATTGGCAAGACTATAGATGTTTTCAGTGATTAGTTTATTGGTGGTTTCAGTTTGGGTGCGAATGGTTTCAATCAGGCTCTTTAATTCAGCCACATAATCATTGATGGTTTTATAAAATTGGTTAAACTCGAATGGAAGCACATCGGCATTGGCCAGGCGCATCATGATCCTCCCCGCTGTTTTGGATAAAGTAACCCCGTATTGAAATCCGGGATCTTTGAACCTGGTGAAATGATCATAGGAGTCGTAAATAGAGTGATATTCTCCACCGCCACCTTCGCCCCCAAATCCCAGGTTGAGGGAAGCAATACCTAAAAACTGAAGGAACCCCGACCAATCGGAACCGGCGCCAAGGGCAGACAGTTTGATGTGTTTATTGCCAATTAATTTGACCCTGGTGGCGGCATCTGCATCTACCAGGGATTTAGCATATTTTCTTTCTTTTATACTTACCCCGGTTTGTGGATCCATTACACTTTCCGCTATTTCATTAAAAAAAGCCTCAAGGGTATGTGATCCTCCAATGCCCACGAAACCCCGGCTGTTTCCATCTGTATTAAGATAGGCCACCGCTTTTTCTTTTAACTCTGCACGGTGATCTTCAGTCCATTCCGTAGAACCCAGCAGGCCCTGTTCTTCTCCATCCCAGGCGCAATAGACCAGGGTGCGTTTGAGTTTAAACCCTTTTTTTACCAATTCACCTATTGCCCTGGCCTCATCTAATTCGGAAACCATCCCGCTTAAAGGGTCTGCAGCCCCATTGACCCAGGCATCGTGGTGATTGCCACGGATGACCCATTCATTTGGGTAAACCGAGCCAGGCAGTTTAGCGATCACGTTATATAGAGTCTTGATATCCCAATTGAACTGGAGGTTGATATGTACCTTGTCCTTACTGGGTCCGACATGATATGTCAGGGGCAGAGATCCCCTCCAACTGGCAGGGACTACAGGACCTTTTAAGGATTGTAATAATGGTAATGCATCTTCATAGGAAATCGGTAAGACCGGAATTTTCATCAAGGTGGTTGCATCCGCCAGAGCCAGGCGTTTGGCGTCTTTAGTGGCCCCTATTCCTGGTGTCAAAGGATCGCCGGGATATACCGGCATATCCATGACCGACCCCCTTTGCACCCCGTCCTTTGGGCGATAGGGGCCTTCGGGATATACATCTCCCTGGGTATAACCATCGTCTTCCGGATCAGAATAGATCAAGCATCCAATGGCGCCATTTTCATATGCTACCTTAGGTTTTATACCCCTCCATGAACCGCCGTATTTAGCGATGACGATTTTTCCTTTGACATCGACACCCATCCGCGCCAACTCTTCATAATCTGCCGGTACTCCTCGGTTGACAAATACCAGGGGTGCCGTGATATCCCCGTCAGCAGAGTATACATTGTAGGTGGGTAGCTGTTCGGATTTTTGTCCGGAGGTGCGATCTTGCGGGAGAGTTGATTCTTCCAGTTTTAATTTATACGGATTTGCCCCCAATAATTCTACCAACCTGAATTTTGGGGTGGGAAACAAGACCTGATATTCTGCCAGTTCAGCCTGATAACCCCAGGATTTAAACAAGTTGAGCATGTAGTCAGCATTAGCTTTATCATGGGGGGAACCCAGGTGGTGGGGTCTGGAGCTCATGAATTGCATCCAGGTGTCCTGGTTTTTGGCGCTTAAACTGGCATCAAATTGTTTTTCCCAATCCAATTGAGTTTTAGAGGTCGACTCGGTGAAGCCCATAAGTTTGTTTTGGGCTTGTATGAAAAGAGGAGAGAGGAGAAAGAGGCAAAGGAGTTTTTTCATATCTTAAAAATAGGTATAGAAGACGGAAATCTATATTGGTTAATTGGATAATTGACAAATCAGTGAGGATGGTTTAAAAAAACCGTTAAAACGGTTCGCGATGGGTTCATTCAATCACCACGGTTGAAACCGTGGGTTGGATTAAACCGAGGATTGGGATAGGAATCATGGTTTGGGGTTCCAATCGTATTTGGCAACAACCTACGTTGAAAATAGTAAATCGAGTTTGCAATTATCCCTTAGCCCGCAAATTTTATAAAACCCACGATTTTAATCGTAGGGTTTCAACCATTTTTACCAAGCCTGGATCAACTATCCATTTCTAAACCATGTTCTTTTAATAAATCATCGAACTCTGTTTGGAAAGATTTTTTGGCATGGTGCTCTTTCTGAATTTGAATATATAAAGAAACGGTATCAACTAAAGACCCACTGACGGAAAATGCGGCATAGCCCGTCTGCCAGGAAAATTTTTCCTGAGTCAAATCCTGTTGGTTGATGATATGGGACGAACTGCCTTTTACCTGTTTGATAACTTCTGCCAGTGATTTTTGAGGATTTAGAAGGAAAAGAACATGGATGTGTTCAGGCTTGCGATTTATGGCATTTACCGGGCAACCGAAGTCCTGAAATTGAATATTTATAAAATCATAAATCAACGGTTCTGCATTTTTATGAATTAAAGGTCGTCAGTCCTTCGTCGACCAAATGGCATGAATCCAGATCCTGGAAAGTGAATGTGACATAGTGCGGTGTGTTGTTGAAAAATAAAAATAGCGGTTAGGAAAGGATGTTTCAAAGTATTTTAGTTAAAAGCTGTCAAATGGGTTGAAATGGCGCAGCATTTATTTGTTAGGAACTGAACTAAACACCGATTTGATGCAAAACCGTTAAAACGGTTGTTGTTGGGTGCGCGGTATTACCCCAGGGTTGAAACCGTGGGTTGATTAGCCATTCCGCCAGGATGAAACCATTCTTATCTAGAGGAAACGATGTGTATAGAACCAATCATCGCGGTCAAACATATTCCGTGAAAGTGAAAACATTCCGTTTTGGGTGGATCTATTTGGGCAAAATCTTACCGTACTATTCAATTTTCGGCTTGTAATCTCTTTATATTATCCGAAATATTCTCCCCAGATGGTAAAATAGCCCACGGTTTTAACCATAGGTAAAAGGCCGAATCTCAACCCTAATGGTTTTCAACCATTATAGAATATTCTACCACAACCACCCCAATTCCATTACCCTTGGATTGAAACCAGGGCTCCATTTTCAAATCAAATTGGTCCATCGAATTCTCCATTTATAAATTAGGATGGGTCACCCTGAATTATCCTATTTTTATACAAAAATTTTACTGCATGAATCGGAAACTTAGAATGGGAATGGTAGGCGGTGGCCGGGGAGCTTTTATCGGTGGGGTACACCGTATCGCCGCCAGCATGGATGGTCTGATTGAATTGACTTGCGGGGCGTTTTCATCAGAACCAGGAAAGTCAAAAGCCTCGGGGGCCGATCTGATGCTGCCCCCGGAAAAATGTTATGGCGATTATGAAGAGATGATCCTGACCGAAAAAAATTTGCCGGAAGGAGAACGGATGGATTTTGTCTCGATCGTAACTCCTAATCATATGCATTATGGTCCGGCCAAGCTGGCGATGGAGAGCGGGTTTGATGTCATCTGTGATAAACCGATAACCTTTACCATGGATGAAGCCCTCGACCTGGAAAAAACAGTAGCTGCCACGGGGAGGGTATTTGCTTTGACCCATAATTATACCGGCTATCCTATGGTCAAACAAGCGAAAAAAATGATAGCAGATGGAAAACTGGGAAAGATCCGGAAACTGGTGGTGGAGTATCCCCAGGGCTGGCTGACCGATAAAGAAGAAGACAATAATTATAAACAGGCGATCTGGCGGACGGATCCCGAAAGATCGGGGATTGCAGGGGGCATGGGCGATATAGGAACCCATGCGGAAAACCTGGCTGAATATATTACAGGGCTTCAAATCGAAGAGCTTTGCGCCGATATTAACATCATGGTGCCGGGACGATTGCTCGATGATGATGGCAATGTCTTGTTGCACCTGAACAACGGGGCCAAAGGAATTCTATATGCCAGCCAGATCTCCGCGGGGGAGGAAAACAATCTCCGCATCCGGATCTATGGCGAATTGGGTGGAATGGAATGGGCTCAGCAAGAGCCCAATAGCCTCATCGTCAAATGGCATGGAAAACCGATGGAAATTTATCGCACGGCGGTCGGAAATCTGTATCCTGTAACCAAGGCCCATTATCGGATACCGGCCGGTCATCCGGAAGGTTACCTGGAGGCATTTGCCAATATCTATCGCAATTTTGCATTAGCTGTTATTGCAAAAAAAGAAGGAAAATCACCCGACCCCATATATGATTTTCCCACTGTAAAGGATGGAGTGCGCGGCATGCAGTTCATCCAAAGCGTTATAGCAAGTGGTAAAAGTCAACAAAAATGGGTCAAATTCTGATGAGGAGATATAAGAACTATTCGCCGGGCATTAAACTTTGGATATGTATACTGCTGGTTGGGACAGGGTTCAAGGCAGATACCCAGAATTTTCAGTCCTCTAACTTACCCATTTTTGTAATCAATACTTTTGGAAATCCCATAGCCAATGAACCCAAAATCCTAGCCGATCTGGATATCCTATACAATGGGCCCGGACAAGTTAATCGCCTGACCGATACCACCAGGCATTACAGGGGAAGGATAGGGGTTGAATACCGCGGTTCATCTTCACAGGACCTTTCTCCCAAAAAACCACTGGGTTTTGAGACCCGTAAAGAAGATGGGGAGACCAATCTGAATGTAAGCCTGCTCGGTATGCCGGCAGAAAACGATTGGATCCTGCTGGCGCCATATAGCGACAAATCTCTGATGAGGGATGTATTGATCCATCACCTGGCCGCTCAAATTATGCCTTATTCCTCCCGGACCCGCTTTGGGGAATTAGTACTCAACGGACAATATATGGGGGTATATGCTTTAATGGAAAAAATCAAAAGGGACAAAAAAAGGGTCAACATCAGCGAACTGGAACCTACCGATAATTCCGGGGACAAACTCACCGGTGGATATATTTTAAAAATTGATAAAATCAGTGGAAGTACTCCACAAGGTGGATTTAATTCCAATTTTAGCTCGGGTAATGGATTGATCCCGCGTCGAACGTATTATCAATATGAAGAACCAGAAGCCAATGTAATCACCAACGCTCAAAAAGATTATATCCGGAACCTGGTAAACAGTTTTGAGGCTTCATTCTCCTTGCCTAATTATAAGCACCCCACAGAGGGCTATCGCAAATATGCAGATGAGGAGTCCTTGATTCATTTTATGATATTAAATGAATTGGCCAATAATGTGGATGGGTACCGGTTGAGTACATTTCTGTACAAAGATGTAGACAGCAAAAGCAAAAAACTCAAATTTGGGCCGGTCTGGGATTTTAATCTGGGCTTTGGCAACGCGGATTATTGCCAGGGTGGAAATGCAGCGGTATTGGCCATGGATTTTAACAACCGGTGCCCTAATGACAACTGGCAGGTCCCTTTCTATTGGGCTGCCATGTTTCAGGATTCATTATTTGGAGCCAACTTATACAAACGCTGGAGTGATTTAAGGAAATCCACTTTGTCCGAACAAAAAATAATCGGTGCTATTGATTCCATGGCTGCTTTGTTGAACGAAGCCCAGCAAAGAAATTTCCAGCGATGGAACATCCTCTCTCAATACGTATGGCCCAATGCCTATATCGGTAATTCTTATAACAATGAAATCCAATACCTGAAAGACTGGGTCAGAAAGCGGTTGATTTATCTGGATGCTTCTTTCAAACAACTCACTCTGCCAAAGTATTATGCCGACCGGTATTTTGAGCCTGTAGTTTTTCCTAACCCGGTAGCACAAAACCAGGACGTCAATTTTAAGTATTATATCCACGATTACGATCAGATCCGCGTCGAGGTCCATGATATTATGGGTCGCAGGATGTTTGATTTGAAGGACGGACCACATTTTAACGGGACTAATCAGATAAGGACGACTGGTCTCTGGTTACCTGCCGGATTATATGTTTACAATATTTATATTACAGGCACCCGGGAGGCTCTCCAAACCGGTAAAATCATTGTGCGTTAACCTTTTTGTGAGTTGATTCGCTTAGCATTCAGGGAGGTTGGACAGGGTCAGCCGCTGATTATTCTCCACGGTTTATTCGGCTCATCAGACAATTGGCAGACGTTTGCCAAAATGATCAGTGACCGTTATCGGGTCATCTCTTTGGACATCCGCAATCACGGTCTTTCACCCCACACGGAGGAGTTCAGTTATGAATTGATTTCTTCAGATCTTTTAGAGTTTATCCGTGATCAGGGCCTGGAATCAATTTACCTTATGGGTCATTCTATGGGGGGCAAGGCTGCTGCTCATTTTGCTTTACAATATCCTGAAAAAGTATCCAAACTTATTTTACTCGACATCGCCATGAAGGCATATCCAGCGCACCACGAAGTTTATTTTAAGGCGATGCGGAGCATGGATTTGGATAAGATCACGACCCGTGCAGAAGCGGATGCCTGGTTGTTGCCGGATATCCCAACGATCGCTGTACGCCAGTTTATTTTAAAAAATCTGGTGCGGGATGGTGAAGGAAAATTTCGATGGAAATTTAACCTGGAAGCGTTGTATCAACATTATGATAAGATCAATACAGCCATTGAATCAGCTCGGCCATTTCTTCATCCCGTATTATTGTTGAGTGGTGAATACTCCAATTATATCCAAACGGAGGATATACCAGAAATGAAAACCCTGTTTCCTTTATTGGACAATATTACCATAATGGAGGCAGGTCATTGGATACATGCGGATCAGCCGGTGAGATTGAAAGAAGTCGTCGTTGAATTTCTGGGAGCTGTTGAATAAGATCGGTTGGGGAGGAGTAAAACACCGGAAGTTGCACATCGACTTCAGGTGATTTCATTTCCCAGTTTGTTTTCCCACGACGGCACCAAGACCACGGCGAATTTGCAGGGAGAGGGGTGAAGCCCCGGAAGTAAAGCCATTAAAGCTACCCCGTCCCTCGTTAACTAATCAAGGTTGAAGCAGCTTGCAAGGCGCAGCAGCAACCCAGTGGGTGAATAATACTTAATACCTGCATAATACCGGCTTAATATTCAGTTCATTTTGCCGGTCCATCTTTGTAGTATCAAAATAAATTAAGAAATAAGAATATTTATATAATACCCCAGGTGGGTTTGTTTAGTTGCCTTTCAGTGAATGGATATGTAGATGCTGAGGGGCTTTTTTGTTTTGG
>JAWXBI010000158.1:0-3589 GCA_034439915.1 Saprospiraceae bacterium
TAAAAAGCGGGGTGGATATAAATACCAATTCCTTTTGGAAGCGGTTAAAAACAGATCCTTCATATAAAGAATTATTAATAGAAGAAGTACGGCGAAAAGTAAATGCAAAACTGGATGAATCGGTTAAATCGGGCGGGAATGACTAATAAGAAAATAATATTTTATTTAAAATGTAGACTGTTTTCAGATAACGGTTCTGCTGTTACCTCCTTTGGGGGTGTTCATTCCATGGTCAAAACCCTAAATCAACTCACCACAATAAATTTTATCCAAGTAAAAGTATTTCTTTTTTTTATCCTCCTGTTTCAGGGTGTTTTATCCATAGCTCAAAGTCCAACCGTAGTTTTGCCTTCTGATGGTGGCAGCACACAATCCTCCGCCCCACAAGGAGGTTTTCGTTATCAAAGAGGTTTTTATTTGATTCAACCAAAAGAAATGAAAACCAGCGGGCTGGTGATGAATGATGTCATCAATTGTATTGGCTTTACTATCGGAGCGGCACAAAGTGACACCACGAAAGGATCTTTTAAGGTATATCTTCAAAATACTACCGATTCCGTAAGCCGGGGTGATACTGCATGGGTTGTATTACCGAATATCATGAACAATTACTATCAGGCAAACAACCTGTTTCCTGCAAATTATGAGTGGCAAATCAGATCGAATTGTTCTCCTTTTTCACCCATCAGGAACTTTACCAGTCTCGACCTGGGTGACTGCCTGCCCCCGACCCATCTGACAACGACTAATATTATGCCTGCCGGAGCAATGTTTAATTGGGTGGCCCCGGTAACGGCTGTTATTAAATATTACCTTGAATATAAAAAGTCGAATTCAGTCCAATGGATCAGAGACAGCACCACGACCACTTCGTTTTCAGTGGGTACTCTTGATCCTAATTCCGCTTATCAGTGGAGAGTAAAATCAAAGTGCACCAGTGACTCATCGGATTTTGAATATTTTGAATTTAATACTCCCGAAATTGATGTTTGTGCTGATCCGCTCGCAGGCTCGATGATGGTCGTAGCAGTCACCGATACTTTAGTTAAATTAAAGTGGACTGGTGTCGGCGCGGATTATTATACATTGCGTTGGAGACGACTTGGAACAATGCAATGGACCAATACACTTGCGTTTACTGACTCGATAACCATAAATTATGGATTGGATACGGGTACTACGTATGAATGGCAAATCCGGTCTAATTGTGGCCTCAACAGTGTAGGGGCGTTTGCCCAGGGCCCAAATTTTACGACGACTGGGATAACTGCCTGTTATTTTCCGGAGTATTTTTCATTGGATAGTATAACAGCGACTTCAGTCAAATTTACCTGGGATACCACGGGCAATGGGGCGATGTCATATGATATCCGTTATCGGGCAAAAGACTTCATTTCCTGGACCAATGCGATAAGTCCCATGGTCCTGGTACACCAGGATAGTATTTGTATTCCGGATACGATTGGTCCATATTATGTGCCTTTTGAAGGTATGGGTATTAGCACGTTTATCTATTCAGGTGAAGGAGTTTATGTAGCTTGGGAATATCAGGATTCTTTTGGCATATTGTCTACGCTAAATTCTTCACTGACTACAACCGCCCAGACGTCACTCAAAGGATCCATGGGCCAGGATTCAATTACCTATATATTATCCTTCGCCACCCAGGGAGATAGCAGTGCCACTGGACTAGACTCTATATTGACTGCAATTAAACATCGGCCAGAGACGAGATTATGCTCCCCTTCATTGAAGGACAGTGTAGAAGTGGTTACGGTTTACGCGCTGGGAAAGAACGCACCCCCCTATACCTCCTCCCCCATTTCCGCCGTCATTAGAAACTATTCCGGTTTTCCAACGAATTACACCGTCGATCTGACAGTGAAAAATGTATTGACCAATATGGTCAGGTATACCGCATCCATAAATGTGCCTATTGGTGCCGATACGATTGGATTGGTAGAATTTACCGGCTGGTCACCGTCCAACGATTTAGAAACGGATTCTATTATTATATCTATCAATGGCTTGCCCGGGGAAAATGTATTGAACAACAACAGGAACTTTTATATACAGATGGTAACTCCAAACATAGTATCTTATGACGACGGTTCCGACAATATTACACAAACCGGCACCGATACGGCTGCAGGATTGACGCTGAGCCGCCACCTGATGGATGGTTGCGGGAAAATCAATGCGGTACAAATCTATTTAAGTCGATCCAGTATAGGACATTCGGTTTATGGCATTGCCGTGGACACGAATAAAATAATCCTTGCTCAATCTAATCCCTTTATTCCCGATTCTACACAGATAGATCAATACCATACCTTTTATTTTTCTGACACCATGCGATTGCTGCAAAATGAAAAGTATTATGTGGGTTTAGCACAAACGGCCAGTCCCAATGGTTATTTTCCGGTCGGTGTTCAATATGAAACTCAATATATTCGGGACAGCGCTTATTTCAGAGGAAGAATAAACGCAGATAGCCTATGGCATCAGCCCTATCCGGGAAGATTAATGATAAGAGCCATCCTGATACCCGGGGTGGCGGCTCCTTCGATTACGGGAGATCTCTTTTTATGCGCCAGTACTACGGATACCTTGATCGCCTCATCTGTTGTAGCCCGTTATGCGGACAGCGTGATTGCATATAGTTCTCAAATTGGAACTTCGCAATTTGGTGCTCAGGAGGCTTTAGGAACACCAAACGTTTTTCCGGGTTATGGACCGCATCCGGCAGCCTGGCTCAGCGAAACGGATACCGGTAGGGAATTTTTGGTTTTGGGGTATTCAAATCCAGATTACATAAATTTTGTGGATGTATTTGAAACACTTAATCCGGGTGCCCTGGACAGCATTTACTTAAAGAATGAAATGACGGGGTTATTTAACCTGGTATGGACGGGCACGGCTTCTCCCGCGCCTCAAACATCCAGAAAACGCCGTATAAAATTTCCGTTGACTCCGTATAAAGTTTCTGGTGTTCGACTGGCTTTCAATATGGCTGCAGTTACCGGGTTCAGCGCTATTGATGCGGTATGCATAGGACGACTGACTACGCCTGGTGTTTTTTCCAGCATTTCCTGGACAGGGGGAGGTACCAACGATACCTTACTGATCACGGTGCCTGGTGGATACAAATTGACTACTCTTGATGCAATGGGTTGTATGGGTATGGATAGTGTGACGATCATTACACCGGTTCAGACAACCCCCGTGATTACAGCAGTTGGTCCAACAACGATTTGTCCAGGCGATAGTGTCTTGCTTAAATCCAGCTTGTCCGGTAACAACATCTGGAGTACAGGATCTACAGCGGATAGTATATATGTGAAACTTGCGGGTGCCTACACGGTGATGCATGACGATGGATCCGGATGCGGAATCACCATGTCGCTGCCTTTTAATATTACCTTATTTACTCCCCCGGTCGTAACGATTGCTGGAGACACCGTTATCTGTCCCAATAATTTCATTACCTTAAAAGCGAGCCTGGGTTTTAGCACTTATCTCTGGTCTACCTCAGCGACCTCAGATTCTATAAATGTTTTTATACCGGGACAATATAGGGTCACCGTAA
>JAWXBI010000159.1:0-8109 GCA_034439915.1 Saprospiraceae bacterium
TCTTCAGATAATATTCAGTCGGGCAGGCCCGCCTGTCAAGGGAGATCTTCAGATAATATTCAGTCGGGCAGGCCCGCCTGTCATCAAGGGAGATCTTCAGATAATATTCAGTCGGGCAGGCCCGCCTGCCTGTCAAGGGAGATCTTCAGATAATATTCAGTCGGGCAGGCCCGCCTGCCATCAAGGGAAATTTTCAGATAATATTCAGTCGGGCAGTTAACCAGTGACCTACTGCTGCCTGCCAATGTTTATAGAATGAAAGGATCTTCGGATAAATTTGTATACCTATAGAATGTAAAAGAAAGGTAATCTGGTATGTCTGATTGGAATACTAAAGATTTACCGATCGGGCATTTGTTTTGCTTATTCGTTGATCTAAAAGCAAAACCAGGTGGATTTGTATAAAGAAGTGATCCGGACTGGATTCGAACCAGTGACCTACTGCTTAGAAGGCAGTTGCTCTATCCAGCTGAGCTACCGGACCTTTCAGTTATGCGACCGCAAAGGTATTAATTTCTGAAACTAAAAAAACGCGGGTTTTAGCTTTTTACAAAGGTTTGGATTGGTGCAGCAAATTCAATTTTAAGGATTGAGCCGGATTTTATCACCTGAATAAAACCATTTAAAGAGAATGGCCTTACGTTATTTAGCAGTCCATCCACCGTCTACGGTCAACATAGACCCTACCATATAGGAAGCCGCTTCACTGGCTAGAAATATGGCTGCCCCCTGAATCTCCTGAAGTAAGCCCCATCGTCCCAAGGCAGTAGCCCCGACTATAAAATTTTTGGCTTCCGGAGTATCGGCTATGGGTGCATTCATCTCAGTAAGGAAAGGCCCGGGGCAAATGGCATTAACGTTGATATTAAAAGGGGCCAACTCCAGGGCAAGCGCCCTCGTCATTTGTACAATAGCCCCTTTGCTCGATGCATAGGGTGTACGATTGGCTAAACCAACTAACCCTAACGTGCTGGCCATGTTGATGATACTGCCCCTGGATTGTTTTTTCATTTGAGGTATGACTGCCTTGCAGGAAAGCCAGGTACCGGTGACATTGACTTCCATAACCCTGGTAAAATCATCCAGACTCAGTTCATCGATTGGTCCGCGAATATTGATACCCGCACTATTGATCAGGATATCCACTGAACCAAAATGATCGAGGGTGGCCTGAACCATTGCTGTGGCCTGATCCGGTTGGGTAATATCGGCACCGAAAGATTTTGCCCGGACACCGTAATCCGTTTCCAATTCGTTAGCCGCTTCGATTCCTTCATCGCCATTCCGGTTGACAAGCATGATTTGGGCTCCCGCTGAAGCCAGTCCAGCGGCCATGGCCAGCCCGAGTCCTTTGGATCCACCGGTAATAATGGCAGTTTTACCGTGTAAGTAAAATTGTTTGATTCCAGGGAGTAATTCTTTATTTGACATGATGATAATATGATCTGTTATTTTGGCAACCGAATTAAAATGGTTTTGACTAAACTTAGATGCAGGGTAATCAAATTAGCCCCAAATTTGATTTACTGTATTCCAGGCAGGAAATGATATTATTTTCTTCTGCTTCCAGTTTTCCTTCCGTGGAAAGAATCGAGGTTTTAGGCAGTGGGGTAGGGTAGCTGGAGTTTTTGACCAGGTGGAGCACTTTGGCTAGTTCAGCTCCGGATACCTGTTCAAAACTAGACCAGTATTCCGGTTTTAAACAAGGTATGTCCAGCGGGTCACGCGTTATCATTTCCAGGTTGAATTTTATTTCCGGATTATATTGTTTGCAGATATTCACTATTGATTTGAGGTCCAGCATACCTTTCCCAAGAGGTACTTCAGAAAGGAGGAATCCATCTTTATACTCGGCCACACCCATGTCTTTCACATGGGTTGTAAAAGCGTAAGGAGCAAGGGTTCTGACCACTTCCATAGGATCTTCGACCAGGGCAATACTGTTTCCAAAATCCAGGGTTACGCCGACCCATTCACTTTCTATCTTTTTTAAAGTATCTACCAGTTCAGTCGCCCGGTAATCTTTATGGTTTTCAATGGCGAGTTTGATCCGGTGTTTTTTGAGTATAGGTTCTGCCCATTGTAAATAGGATACGGCATTTTGTTGAAAGGTTTTAAATTCTCCCAGAGAATGAAAGGTTTCATATCTTCTCCCTCCAAGACAAACCGTGCGCACAATCTGGGCACCGGCCTCTTTGGCTGCCAGCACATCGGCTTCAAAAGCGGCGATATCCTCCGGTTTTTTAGGCAAGCCGATGGAGCCTTCAATGAACAAATCCAGTTTTTCCCGTTCATCCCGGATATTTTTTACAAAGTCCGCAGCCCAATTTCTGACCACGACTTGTATGCCTCCTGCCTGAATTTCATGGCAATGCCGAAGCAGGTCAATGGCATTGGTAAACGCAGGGTACCGTCTACTGCCTGCTTTGGAATTCCACCGGTTACCATAAGAATGAACGACAATACCCATTCGGGGATCTTTAAAAAACCCCGGCATAGCAGGAAGGCTTCCATAAGTCAATGCCGTCAGACCAGCACCTCCTTGCATTATAAATTCACGTCTATTCATTTAATAAAATTAAATTATTTATGGACTATTCGGTGATTTGTTAACCCGGTATGGGTTTCTGGGGTATGGGTGAGTTTAATCCTGACCGCCATTGGTTGGTTGGGTTTCTAAAATAAATTTATCCAATTCTTTCGCCGTCCAGGGAACTACCCGACCCTGCGTGGTATGCCTTGTTTTGCCAACCAGTCCTCTGGGGATGGGCCCTGCGTTGTTTCCCCATTCATTGCGGATATAGGTCAAAACGGCTGTAATAGCTGCATCGTCCATCGTTGAATGAGCCGGCATGACCGGCAGTATTTCCGGGGCATCGTAAACCCGATTTCCAATTTCAACCGGACCTTCCAAACCATGCAAAATAATGAGCGCCAGGCGTCGCTCATCACCCAACACCCAGGAAGTGCCGATTAAAGGCGGAGCAAACCGATTGATGCCGGCTCCATCAGTCCCATGACAACCTGCGCAAGTGGCTAAATAGTGCTGCCTGCCTTTCACAAAAAGAGGTTGTTGGTCTTCACCCAAGCGGACAGTTGTATCCCTGAGTGGGCGCACGTATCCAGGCCATTCAAACAATCTGTTGATCGCATGCAGCCGATTCATCCATTTTAGATCCGGGTCAGTTCGATTAAATAGCGGATGTTTGGATTGGAGCACAACAGGTGCCAGCTTGCTGTTTTTACTTTGCACTTCCAGTGCAGTAAGTATTACCGAATCTGTCCATTCATAGGTTACTGAGGGTTTGTTTAATTGATCCAGGATGTACTTCAGCTCAGCGGCTTTCCCATTGCGAACAATACAGGAAGTGAGCATTTCAATAAATATTTCTTTGTCTGAAGCCGGCCGGTCCCAGTGGTTTAGCGGCGATAGATATTCCAAAAACCTGAATTCAAAATGTTGAAGACTACTCAATACCGCATCCCTGATCAGGATATAACTTCCATATTTTTCAAGAATTCCTGCCAGTAGCGGAAAACGGTAACCCGGGTCCAATGCGTAAGCCGATAAGGCCAGTTGCAAACAGCGATCAATCGGTGCCTCTCTGACCTGATCGATCATCCGGGGTGCAATACGTTTTTGTAAATTTTTATCTTTTAGAATTGATGGTTCTATTAATCGAAGGGCGGTATTGCTCACCAAAATACTTGGATCAGAAAGTAGAGAAGTTAAAATTTCGATATCCAACCAACCCAGGCCTTCCAGCGTCCATAAAGCCTGGTTTCGGGAAATTTCATTAATTGTTTGATAGATCAGGTTGACCAGGGGTTTTATAGCTGCAGGGGCTCCCCGTTCTACCAATAATCGTTGAGCCATATCCCGCTGCCAACCATTGGGATGATTGATAAGACTTACCAAAGTATCTACCGGTGAGTTATAGACTTTTTTCAAAGGTTCTGGATTCCAGGATTCCGGAATTATTCGCCATATTCTACCATAGTTGATCGGTGCTACCAGTTTACGGGAAAGTGTTTGTTCCCGGAGGTAAGGGGTTACATAGGCACCATGCTGAATCAATCCGCGATACATATCTGCGATAACTAAAGACCCGTCGGGTGCAGCACAGAGATTTACCGGTCTAAAGCGTTCATCGGTGGAAGCCAGAAATTCAATACCGGGATGGGGATCATAAACTGTCAGGGTAAAACCGGATTCCTCGACTACATTGCGTTTGATCAGGTTGCCGGATGGTTCGCAGACAAAAACATTTTTCTGAAATGTTTTGGGAAACTGAATGGATCGCAACATCAGCGGGGCACAGGCTGCGGTAAATTCTAACAATTTCCCGGTTGAGTCCAGGGTTCCCGGAATATACCCTCGATTGACTGCGGGATTTGGCCGTATCGGATAAATTCTACGGTCAATCGTCAGGCCGTGGTCTATTCCGCTGGTAGGGGTATGGTTTTTATTGCGCGAAAGGTAATCAGGAGGTACCAGGTCTGCGTGTAATTGGGACCAATTATAATTGTAGTATAACCTGCCTTCATCATCGTGACAAATCCCCCATTGGCCCCTGAACTCCGTACTGTCACGGATCCATTGATTACCGGACCATTTATACCGCAGTCTGGATTTGGCAGAGTAATACCAATTGTCCATACCCCGCCATAAACCGTTATCTGTATGTTCCGGCAATGCACTGTTTGCATACGTTGAATCGATTAATTTTTTATTATCTCCTTTTAAATTTTTATCCAGGTCTTCGACCAGCCACAATGATCTGTTTTCGGCAATTAAAATGCCGTCTCTGACCAATGCCATTGCCCTCGGCATGATGAGACTGTCTAGGAATATATGGCTGACATCCATTTTGCCGTCACCATTTATATCTTCGAGTACGGAGACTCGTCCAACCGGAGCTTTTTCTCCCTGGCCATCGATATCCGGCATAAACCCTCTCATTTCGACTACCCATAACCTGCCATCCGGGTCGTAGGTAATAAACACAGGATCCTGAACCATGGGTTCTGAAGCAACCAGTTGGATTCTAAACCCTTGCTCTATCTGGAAGGAATTTAATTCTTCTTCAGGGCTTTTGACCGGAGAAGGGCCTTGTGTATTCTCAGGATGATCTGAGCAGGCCATTAAAAAACAAACCCATAGCCAGGAAAATTTCGATAGGGTATGGATTAAGTATTGCATCGGACCTGGTTTGTTAAAAGTACATAGAACATGATCAATGGAACCTGGATATAGTTAGGAAAAGAGATGATCCAAATAAATATCAACAAGGTAAAAAATTTTTAATCGAAAAACCGGTCATCGTTTTGAAGAAAAAACCATTTTTCCAACAGCGTCTGGAATAGAAATTATAAAAATATTCAATAGAGATTTTAAATCGTATGGCCGAGAATATGGTCATACCTGCACCAGTCCTATTCTTTAGTTTCAATATACTGAACGGCCATGGTCAAGCCGGATTAGCAACATTTTAACAATCAGTTCGTTTATTTATTAATTCCAATTTGTTCAATTAAAATCGAATGGCCAAAGCCTGTTTTTATTCTATTTCAAAGGGGGTCATCGGTTTATTGTTCCTTATCGCGCTTCTGCTCAACATCCCTTCCTGTACACATGATCCATTTATTGTTGAAAACCCTGCCGGTGAGGATACTATACCGGATGGTGGACAAATAGGATCAGGATGTGATACTTCAGTGCTTTATTTTACCAGAGATATACTTCCCATTTTCAGGACTCATTGTGCGATTTCAGGATGTCACGATAGCCGGACCGCACAAGAAGGCTATGTATTTACTGATTATGCTAAAATCATCCGGAAAGGATTGGTTACCGGCAGGCCTGAAAATTCTGAAATCTATAAACGGATCACTGCAGGGAAACCGGAAATTATCATGCCACCGCCGCCCAATATCGCTCTCAAACCGCATCAGATTGCCCTTATCAATCGATGGATCATGGAAGGATTAAAAAATGATACCTGTACGATTTCTGCTGCAACTTGTGATACGTTGGATATTTCGTTTAGAAAAAATATTCAGCCGATATTTAATCAATGTGTTGGCTGTCACGGACCAATCACCAAGTATTCAGGGATCCGCCTGGATACCTATCAGGGGGTCAATGAGGCACTTGGTACCGGCAGGCTCTTTGGAGCCATCAATTGGCAAATTGGATTTATAAGAATGCCATTAGATTTACCCCAACTCTTAGGTTGTGATATAAAAAAGATTGAAATTTGGGTCAGAAACGGCGTGGTAGACAATTAAAATTTATGAAAAATTTAAGAGGGTTAGTTCGGCTTAAACAGTTTTGTATACTGTTGAATATCGCATTTATGATTTTTTTAGCGGAGGCCTGTTATTATGACAATGAGGAAACACTTTATCCGGATGGATGCAATTCTTCTAATGTGACTTATCAGGGGTTTGTACGCCCTTTCATTAGTTCCAATTGTTCCTGTCATCTGAATGGAAGTGCGGACGGAGGGGTCATTTTACAAACATACCTCACCTTAAAAACATACGTAGACAATGGGAAATTGATTAAAGTCATTAAACATGAGCCCGGAGTAGTAGCTATGCCACAGGGCGTGCCAAAAAGAAGCGATTGTGAAATATCCAAACTGGAAGCCTGGGTGAATGCCGGTGCACTGGAAAATTAAATCACAAGAAATGAAATCAAAATTGTTTTTAGCTGCCGCTTTAATTTTGCTGCTCGGGGGTTTTATTGGTTATAAAATGTGGAATAAACCCCACATGGATATCTCCGCTGCCGAATCGTTTATTTCCCTATCAGCTGTTGATTTGGTCCAGGCATTTAAAGAAGATGAAACCAGCGCTAACACCCGTTTTTTAAATAAAGTAATTACCGTAAGTGGTAAAATCGCCGCTGTCAACAAAGAACACAACCAGACCATTCTTCACCTGGAAACAGAAGACCCAATGGCATTGGTTATTTGTAATCTTGACCCGTTTTCTACGCATGAAAAAACCGATTTCGTTTCCGGTGAAACCGTCCAGGTAAAAGGAGTGTGTTCGGGCATGTTGACAGACGTCGTGATCGATCGGTGTGTCATAATTAAATAATCCTGACTAATGAAACTAACCATAATTTCAAAAAAAACAAACCTTTGGCTGGCCACTGCGATGATGTTGTTGATGGCGACGGCACTTTATGGCCAATCCGCAACCGCTGTAAAATACTTTACCCGTAATGCCAGTGCCAGTTTTTTTTCCGAGGCTCCCCTTGAAAAAATTGAAGCATCGACCACTAGTGCGAGTAGTGTGATCGATATGGCCACAGGCAATGTCGAAGTAGCCGTACTCATTAAATCCTTCAATTTTAAAAAGGCCCTGATGCAGGAACACTTTAATGAGAACTACCTGGAGTCCACTAAGTTTCCAAAGGCTGTTTTTAAAGGAAGGATGCCGGAATTTAAATCGATTAATCTAACAACAGATGGCAAACATACTGCCGTGTTGAAAGGCGATATTACGATACATGGGATCACTAAACCATTGGAAACCAAAGTATTAATCAGATCCGAAGGTGGCAAGATTTTTGCAGAAACAGAGTTTGAACTCATCGTGGCGGACTTCAATATTTCCATTCCATCGGTAGTCCGTGACAATATTGCAAAAATGGTCAAAGTAAAGTTGAAGGCCGAATTTATGGAATTAAAAAAAACCTAAATCAATATACTAATTCGAAATGCTATGAAAAAGATTTTACTATTTGTAATGGGATTTGCCGGAGTATGGATTGGCACTACCCCTTTAATGTATGCTCAGGATGATTTGCTTTCTATGCTTGGAACAGATTCCTCAGAAATGAAAAAAGAACCGGTCACTGCAACCTTTAAAACAACGCGGATCGTAAATTTTCCCTCGGTGGTCAATACCGCAGCAGGGGTGTTAGACATTAAAATCGGCCATCGTTTTGGTTTTGTAAACAGCGGAATAGGAGAGCTTTTCGGTTTGGATCAATCTACCGTCAGATTGGGCGCTGAATACGGGGTTACGGATGCATTTATGCTTGGTTTTGGACGGAGTACCTTCGAAAAGACCCTGGATGGTTATTTTAAA
>JAWXBI010000160.1:0-4654 GCA_034439915.1 Saprospiraceae bacterium
CGCAGAATGTTGGCGGCTCCCCATAGGTAATCTTCTAATTATTTTTGTGTCATTTTCTATTCTTAAATTTCTTTGGTAAAGTTAGTTTTATATTGGTGAAAAAGGTCATTAGTGCGTTGGCAAGAAGTGGCTTTTTTGGTTTTGCGGAGGGTCGGACTGTGAGTCGGGCAAAACCCAATGTGCCAAATGTGCGGCTGGCTAAAATTGAATTAAAAAAAATGTGCGATGAGGAAAATAAAAAATACAGAAGGGTCGGCAAAGAGTGTCGGCTTATTCGCTGTCCGTTTGAAATATAGTCTGTAAGTTGGTTACTTGTCAAAATGGTTTGTCTTTGTATTAATGTTCAGTTTTTAGTCGTCTGTTTATGGTTGCACTGTCGTCTTTTAGGCTTGCTTATACACGAAACAACTTACCAATTTATTTCGCTTATCCACCTATTATTGGCAGGATACACACAGGTCAGGAGGACAATATTATTTCGTTTTATTTTAACCATTATTCCTAATTTTTCAGGTGTATGACACTGCAGATTCTTATATGCCTTTGACCAAGAAACGGTTTAAACGGTTGATGATCAAATTTTTTCATAGCCCACAACTTTAGTCTTAGGTTATGAATTTTCAAAATTCCTGCAATATGTCTTACCCCACATGCATAAATCAATAGGTTGGTGTTTTAAATATTGATGCAAATCCAGGATCTTACCTAATCACAATCGACTCCCTTGGCTGTTTTTCTTTTCAAGGAAGGCAATGCTCAAGGTTAGAATAGAAAACTCTACATTTTGCTTGTATCTCCAATCTGGGTTAAAGTTTAATCCATATATCATCTAAGTTGTTAAAACCCTGTTATCCTCACATTAAAGCGGGGCTATATGAAAGATGATTCAATGACTACTATTGGGGGTGCAGACCTATCTATTGAGGAAAAACTGCAGCATTTGGATGCGTTGCTGGAGTTTGAACAATCTCCTACACCTACATCCGGGCTCACAGCATATTCAGGGCTGTGGACCAAAAAACAAGTGACCCACCTGTTGAAAAGGTGTATGTATGGTGCTAAAAAATCAGACATAGATTATTTTTTAACTAGAACCACAGCGGCATCTGTCGATGAATTAATTACTCCATTGGGTGCTGCGCCGGTGCCGCCTCTTAATCATTACACGGATTTAAATTCCATAGCCGATCCTAATGTACCCTCCGGTCAGACCTGGGTCAATGCTCCATGGCTGATCACCACGGATGGTTCTGACTATGAATATTTACGGTTCCGGTCATTTAGTGATTGGTGGAACGAACGGATGATCCTGCAAAACCGGAGCATTGTTGAAAAAATGGTTTTGTTCTGGCATAATCTGTTAGCCACAGAATATCGCGATATCGGTCGTGCCCGCTGGGCATATCTCAACAATAAACTGTACCGGGACAATGCCCTGGGCAATTACAAAACACTGATTAAAAAAGTAACTACGGATGTCCAGATGCTGAGATACCTAAATGGTTACCTCAATACAAAAAATGCACCGGATGAAAATTACAGCCGGGAACTTCAGGAATTGTTTACCCTCGGAATAGGCAGTGGGTATACCGAAGCGGATGTACAGGAAGCCGCAAAAGTACTGACAGGATACCGGACAGACAATACCGGAACGGCGGCCAGCAGCGTATACAGTTTTGACCCCACCAGGCATCACACAGGTAATAAAACGTTTTCTGCTTTTTATACCAATACGATTATCACCGGACGTACCGGGACGGCCGGTGAACTTGAACTGGATGACCTCATCAATATGATTTTTTCCAAAGACCAGGTATCCCTGTTTTTCTGCAGGGAGATTTACCGGTTTTTTGTCCATTATAAAATCGACGCGACTGTTGAAGCCAATATCATCGTCCCACTCGCACAATTATTGCGTACGAGTAATTATGAAGTGGCGCCGGTACTTAAACTCCTGTTCAAAAGCCAGCATTTTTATGACAGCCTGGCCAATGGCGGTATGATCAAAAGCCCCATGGATTTTTTGGTCGGTATGGTCCGGGAGTTTAATGTCCCTATACCACCCGCCTCTCCCATTAAAACGTATTATGCCGTATTGGATAAACTGCGCACGGAATCTACGGTCCAATCCCAGGAATTGGGGAATCCGGTCAATGTAGCCGGGTGGCCGGCCTATTACCAGGCTCCGGCTTTCCATCGGTTGTGGACCAATGCCAACACCTTGCAAAAAAGAAATAAATATTCGGATCAGTTTGCCAACAATGGGTTTACCATCCAGGGTTTTTCCTTCAAAATAAATGTCATCGCCTACGCAGCGACCTTATCCAATCCATCCGACCCCAACATCTTAATCCAGGACAGCATTGATTATTTATTGAGAGAAGACCTGTCAGCCACAGCGAAAGCGTATTTAAAAACATTTTTATTGACCGGGCAGACTAACGACTCGTATTGGACCACGGCATGGAGTGCCTATATCGCTGCTCCGACCGATACGACTGCAGTCAACACGGTCAAAACCCGGTTGACTAACCTATATAAATACATGATGAATTTGTCCGAGTACCAGTTGATGTGATTTCTAATTCAAACCCATAATGAAAAGAAGACATTTTTTAAAATCTATTACTCCCCTTGCACTGCCCACCGTGATACCGGGTATTGCCATGCAGGCATTTCGAAAAAATCCTTTTATGGATGCAATGCCATTCATCAATACAGACCGGGTACTGGTGATGATCCAATGGAGCGGCGGTTGTGATGGACTCAATACGGTCATACCTGTAGATCAATATACCAACCTGGCCAATGCCAGGACCAATATTATCCTTCCCCAATCTTCCATATTGGGATTGACAGGCAATCTGGCTACCGGCCTTCACCCTGCTATGCCCGAAATCAGGGATATGTACAACAATGGCAACGTATCCATCATCCAGTCCGTAGCCTATGCCAATCAGAATTATTCCCATTTCCGGTCCACCGATATCTGGATGACCGGATCAGATTCCACTCAGGTGTTGAGCACCGGATGGAGCGGGCGTTACCTGGATTATGAATATCCCAATGCCCCAGCCTCCTATCCTTCTCCGGCAATGCCCGATCCGCTGGCTATTCAAATAGGCAATTCGGTATCTCAGGTGTTTTGGGGAGTCAATGGAGTACTGGGTTATTCATTGGAGAATACAAGCAGCTTTTACAACCTGGTCAATGGCACTTCGGATCCTACGACCGATACCTATTTTGGAGATGAATTGGCTTACCTGAGAGAGGTTTCACGATCAGCAAATGCTTATGCAACTTCAATATCTGCGGCGTCGGCTGCGGTAACTTCTCAGTACACCGGTTATCCCTCGGGTAATACACTGGCTGATCACCTTAAGATAGTAGCGAGGCTCATCAAAGGGGGCTTAAAAACCCGGATGTACCTGGTCAGCCTGGGCAGTTTTGATACCCATTCAAACCAGGTCAATACCGATAATGTTACCGGTGCTCATCCCAATTTATTGAGCCAGTTTTCAAAAGCGGTGAAAGCGTTTCATGAGGATCTGAAATTTTTAAGTATTGATAATCGGGTGGTGGGGATGACTTTCTCAGAATTCGGACGCCGGATAAAATCCAATAGTTCAAGAGGGACCGATCATGGACTGGCCGCCCCCATGTTTGTATTTGGCACAGGCATCAAAGGAGGGGTGATTGGCGCAAATCCGGTAATACCTGCTACGGTGGGGACTAATGATAATATACCTATGCTGCATGATTATCGCCAGGTGTATAGTACATTTTTAAAAGACTGGTTTTGTGCACCGGCTCCCGAAATGAGTTCTGTGTTCAGCAGTACCTGGCCTACCCTATCTTTTATTCAACCGGCGGCATCCAATGTATGCAGCCCGATTGCCCTGGCTGTCAGGGACCTTAGCCTGGATGTCGAGGTCCTAAAAAACGGCGACCATGTGCTGAACTGGGATGTAAGAAATGAGAAAGCAGTATCACACTATATGATTCAATACAGCGCAGATGGAAATAGTTACAAAGACATCGCTAAAACTTTTTCCAATGGCGACCAGTCCGGAATCTCAGAATATCAGTATATCTGCGTGCCGGCGAATCAAAGGATGCATTATTACAGGATCAAATTGGTCTACTTTGACGAAGGGGTTTTGTATAGTAATATAGTAAAAAAACAAAAGACCATTTCCCTGTCGGTCTACCCGGTGCCGGCCGTTGATTTTATCAATATCAAGATGAATCAGTTGGATGAAAACAACCAGTATGACATGAGATTAGTCAGTTCCACCGGGGCTATGGTTTGGCAACGAAAGGTCAGTGGGAATGAGTTTTCTGCTTCTATTTACCGGATACCGGTATCATCTTTGGTATCGGGCACCTATATTTTACAATTGCATGATCAGTATAATCTGAATTATTCGCAAAGGATACAGATTATTAGATAAATCATAAACTTTAGGCGAGGACGCCTAAAGCAACGAGGTGTGACGCCTAAGCAACGAGGTGTGACGCCTAAGCAACGAGGTGTGACGCTAAGCAACCGGGGGGTGACGCCTAAGCAACGAGGTGTGACGCCTAAGCAACGAGGTGTGACGCCTAAGCAACGAGGTGTGACGCCTAAGCAACCGGGGGGTGACGCCTAAGC
>JAWXBI010000161.1:0-6003 GCA_034439915.1 Saprospiraceae bacterium
CATTCGTGCCAACGATGTTTCCGGATTGAGCTGGTCAACGCCTGTAAAACTTGATTTTAATGAGCAAGTAGGAGCTTCTCCTTCACTTCGTGTAATAAATGGAAAAGCAGCGATCTCCTATTACGATGAAACCAATCATGATTTGAAATTCATACAAGCTATAGATGATTCAGCTAAAGTTTGGGGAGCACCGGTTACCTTAGATTTTCCTGGGGATGTAGGGTATTATCCTTCTCTGCAGCAGGTCAATGGCAACGCAGCTATATCGTATTATGATCTGACGAATGGAGATCTGAAATACATATTGGCCAATTCAACTTCAGTCAGTGCCAGGTTTGCATCAAATAGCGTATGCCCCGGAAGCGGGTTTTTACTGAATTACCTGAGTACCGGACTGGGCTTTAATCCGGGTAATTTATTTACGGTTCAATTAAGTGATAGCAGCGGCGATTTCACCAACTCGTTAGTCATTGGCACGGCAAGTGATACTTTAGTAAATGGTGCCATTAATGTTATTATACCCGCAAGCGTTCCGCCTGGAAAGAATTACCGTATCCGGTTGGTCAGCAATAATCCGGTTATTACCGGAAGTCCATCTGATGTATTAATCGTGAACCCGATACCACCTGCCCCGGTTATTACACCAAATGGAAACGTATTGACTTCAAATGCCGCTGCAGGAAATCAATGGTATTTAAATGGTGTACTAATTCCAGGGGCCATTACTCAAAATTACACAGCTAAAATATCAGGCATTTTCACTACTCAGGTGGTATTAAACAACTGTGCCAGTTCATTTTCAAATAGTATTAATTTGACGGTTACGGCTGTAGAAAATTCCCAGGTATTCGGCCATCTAATCAAAGTGTATCCCAATCCTGTATTTGATAAGCTGGTTATTACAACTAAGAATGTATCCACTACATTAAATGCGAGATTGGTGGATATTTATGGAAGAATAGTAAGAAGCTGGGATAATAATGCCCTGCGCACTGAAATAGATGTGTCTGAGTTTGCTCCCGGCACATACATTTTATGGTTAGAAGATAAACAACATACGATCAATGGGAAAATGAAAATTATTAAACTTTGATGTTTTCTGATGTGATTCACCCCTTGTCAATTGGGCGAAGACTTTAGTTTAACCAGTATGGCGCTTTAGACAAATAAACAGGCAATTCAAACGAGCCAGTTGATTTCCAAATGCCATCAATCCAATGTTGACATTAAGAAGATTGGGGTAGAATTTAAGATGGTTTGATTTTCTTGTTTTATAAAAAATTTCATTAGCTGTTATGAGCTACCTTACTTGGTTCTGAATATAATTTGTACACAACTTTTACCTGCAACAATGAATGAAACTCTTTTTTCGATAGGATAGATGAGTTTGGGACACCATGCTTATAATGCGGCACCACACATATCAATCGGGCAACAAAATAATAAACTCACTTCCTGCCTGTCCGTCCCGATTGCTACCGGGAAGGCCTTCTCTCTCTTTCCGTGTGGCTGTCTCTACTTTCATTTCTCTTGGCTCAAGATAATTATCCTTCATTTTTCCGGGTACAGTGATTTTTGAGAAGTATAAAAAAAATCTTACCTCCGGTGAACCTCATCGACTGATTCTGTCGCATAGCTATTTATAACATATATTAATCATTAAAACCATTCAGTATGAAAAGTTCTTTACAAACCACATTTAAAGTAATCATCTTACTATTCGCCGGGATATTGGCGAACGGCCAGGTACCCCAAAGTTTTAGTTACCAGGGTTTGATCCGAACACAGGAAAATAAACCAGTCGCCAATACCATCATTGCGCTCCGGATGCTTATAGTGAAAGAATTCGAAGACGGAGAAGTCGTATACCAGGAAGAACACAAAGTGCGCACCGATTCCTTTGGTGTTTTCTCCATCCGGATTGGAGAGGGAAAAAATGTCCTTGGAGCCATAGAAAACATAGATTGGTCAGAAAACGTCTTTTTCCTGCGTACCGAGGCAGATATAAACGGCGGATCGATGTATAAAGAAATCGGGGCAACCCCGTTTCAATCTGTTCCCATGGCCCTTTATGCCGCCAATGCCGGTGGAAATCTATGGAAACAAGAGGGAGACCTGATCGTGCCCAATGTGAGCCATTCCGGAATTACCCTTCTAAAGAGTACAGATCAGGAAAAGCCCCTGGTCTCTGTGGACCGGGAGCAGGATAAATATGGAAGAATTTTTACTTATACACAAGATGGTAGTTTGCTTACGGAGATCAGTCAATATGACTCTTCAGGGTTTATTGGTACGCTGGGTGCCTCCGATGGGACTTACCGTACTTTAATGTATAATGATACGGAAACGGATGCAGGAATCTTCGGCATCTTAAATAAAACGTGGGACCTGGTCACTTTACATAGCAATGATGGTCTGAGTGGAAGTATATATATCAATCAGGAACTGGAAAACGGGGCGCTTGGTCCTAAAATGGTTTTGACTACCCGTACCCAGCCTTTAAAAAAGGAGTCTGGGATATATTTATTTAATGACAAGGCCTCTTATTATTCCGATGAAAAACCTGAGCCCCAGGCCGAGCTGAAAGTAAACCATACCCTGAATGCCGGAGAACTTTTATTAAAGGGAGGAAACCAGGCTGCTAATGTATTTCTCGGATCTTCTTCCCTAAACGCCAATAACGGCTTTGTTTCCGTCCATGACAGTAGTGGAACGGCTGCTGTTAAAATTGAAATAATTAGCGATGGAGGACAAATAGGCACTTATTACAAGGGTAAAAGAATTACCAACACCGGCATGGGAACCGGAAACCAGGGTTTAAGTTTTACTTATGGTCTTAGCGGCAGTCCTACTACATTCCTTGGATCCGGCGCCTCTAATCCAAATTTAGGGTTCATTTCTTTGTATAATGAAAACGCAAAGACCCGGGTTCTGCAAACCGTGGTCTCCGATGCAGGATACACCAGTCTATTCGGCCCAAAAGGCAATCCTACGGTTATCCTGGGTTCTCTATCCGGTAAACCCAACCACGGTTATGTATCGGTACAAGACGAAGCAAAAAACTCGAAAGCTTATATGTATGTAGGGGCCCAGGGTGAAGGAAACGTAGGGGCCGATTATATGCAGTCAAACTTATTTCAATCGTATACGGTACATCCCAATGATAACAAAGTTTATATTGCCAATACAGCTTTGCAGGGACATGAAGCAGGAACGTATATAAGGGGTACGGCACAACTGATCAATGGCAGCGTGATTGTTGCACTCCCTGATTATTTTACACAAACCGTCAATGAAAACAAAATTACGGTAATGCTTACTCCGCTTTCGGCAGACTCCAAAGGTATAGCCGTAATTAATAAAACGACTGGTGGATTTACTGCAAAAGAACTTTTTGAAGGCAAGGGCAATTACGAATTTGATTACGAAGTAAAAGGAATAAGAAAAGGGTATGAAAACGAACCGATATTGGTGAATTTGAAGGGGGGAGATAAAAAACCTTTTGTCAATCATCTCAGCCTCCCGGACACGGATGTGGATCAAATGATGTCGATGCCAAATAGTTCATTACAAAATAGTAGCATACCCAAGATTAAAACCGCCGGGGCAAATAGAGCAAACGTTAATTCTCCACTGGAAAGATCTCAATTTTTGCAGAAAAAGAAACCAAACCATATCAACAAGTAAAAATAAATCAGCCATGAATCAAAAACTAATTGCCCTGGCGGTATTGATGTTCAATATCTCCTACAGTTATGGTCAGCATATTGGAAGCCATTTAATCGGGTCGGGCGGGGAATCCTCCGTTAATAAATGTGGTTTATTGTTTACCTTTTCGATAGGAGAGCCCATTGCAGATTTCTACAAGTGTCATGACGACTACAGGATAGGATTTATTCAGTCCATGCCGGTTCTGGTGGAGCCTGAAAAATCGAAAGGGATTAAATTACCGGCAGATAAAGTTGTCCGTCCGGTTTCAAATCGACCCATGGTTTACTCCAGGGAAAACGAAAAGTATGTACTATTTGATGCTGCGGGGAGAATTTTGCATCAGGGAGTAAATTTCAGAAAAGATGATCCGTCTATTAATTTTCCTATGACCGGAATTTACTTTTTGCAGACTTCCCTGGATAATAAAAATGTGAGAGTAGAAAAAATTATGTTTTCCCGGTAAAAAGACTTCATTTACGATTTTAACTCGACAGTGGTGGGCCTCCAGGTATTGTAAAAGGCCTGCGGATACCCTTGTACTTTGTTTTGGTCGCTTTAAATTTTGCAGTCATGTATTCACCCATATATATTGACCCGGACATCACTGGTAATCCCTTGTCATCGTTTTTTACCGAACCATTAAATAAATAGGTGAGCGAATCGCCAGGCCTTTGCAATAAACTTCGGAACCTGATCTGATCGCCCTCGACCATTCCAATGATCTCTGATTCTGAAAATTCAGCCTGATGTGCCCCCTGAATCCAATTGCCATCTTGTTCAAGATAAAGAGTATGCTTGCCGGTGCTGCTAAAATATTGAATTTCCAGATCCCATTGTCCGGTGACCTGGACCGATGGTTTGGCGAAAGTATTATCTTTTGGACTACGCTTGGCCGTCAGGATTCCGTAAAGTCTTTCTGCCACAACAGGTACTTGTTCCTGCCGCATCTGACTGGGTACAATAGTAACAAAGGTGGTACCTTCTCCGGAACCAGCACCAATAGCGATACGGGGTTTATTGCGTGCAGTTTCTTCTGCTATTTCTTCTCCGGTAATTTTAAATTGATTCGGATCCCAGGAAACCCTCAGGGAAGGAGCTCTATTGGAAAGACCGGTGGGTTGACGGATTTCAGTGCTGATACCTGACAAGGATTTAAGTTTAGACGCGATGGTATTCAGTCTTTCCATCCATAAGTTCCACTCTGCCTCATGGTCCCGTTTGGTCCAGGCTTCCACCGCAGCGATCATTCCCATGATTTCTTCCTTCCCGACTTTATTATCTCTTCCGGGTCCATGATGCGGGGCACCGGCCTGCCAGGCGGACATCAACAAATCCTTAGGCCCCAATAAAATACCGGCGCATTGCGGGCCGCATATCGCTTTACCTCCGCTATAGGCAACGGCTGTGGCCCCCCTTGAAATATGTATAGGAGGAATGGTCAGGTTTTCAGCGGCTGCATCGGCCAGTATAGGAACACCATGGGGTTTGGCTATCGAGGCAATAACTTCGAGAGAGAGTTCCTTGTCCTTGTCATTCGGAGGACCCGTCATAATATATATCATAGCCGTCCTTGAATTAATTGCTTTCTCCAACTCAGCAGGGGTATTTACTTCAATAATAGTTACACCCATATTGCGTATAGCATGATCATAAACATTTCTGGAGCTTCGCGGGATAATAACTTCCGCTTTAATAAAGCCAGTCAAATCGGGTATCCTCAATAATTTTTCGGGATCTCCGCCGGTAAGGCAAGCGGCTGTAAAATGCTTCATGGCGGCTGCACAACCGGAAGTGACTATACCCCATTCTGTCCGAGTCAATTCCGCTAGTTTCTTACCCACTCCCATAGCCAATTCATCGTATTGGACAAAATATCCGGATGCTGCCTCCATCGCTTTGGTCACTTCTGGCAATTCCATAGAACCGCCAATGATGGTGAAGGTGCCTCTGCAATTGATGATGGGTTCGACTCCAATGGTGGCGTAGATGGAATCACCCGGAGGATTTAATTCACTTGCCCAGGTGGTTTCCGGAGTGGAAACAAGACCAGCCAGTGGTGCCACAGATAGATTTTTAATAAGGTCGCGTCTATTCATGACATTGAAGTTACTGACTTTTCTTTTTGAATAGTAGTTGAGGCTAAGGCTATCATAAATTGTCTGACCCATGATTAAATGGATTAAATGATTACCATGACCTGCCTGCCGCAGGCAGGTTTACGATTGGGGTAAAACAATAGTGAACGTTGTTTCCGCCTTTGTCGAATCTTCGGCGGACAGGCGTTCACCCTCC
>JAWXBI010000162.1:0-7474 GCA_034439915.1 Saprospiraceae bacterium
AAAAGAAAGCCTGGAAGATTTTGAGTTTCCCGGGGGAAAAGAATGGAGATGAGTAGATGGTGATCAGTAATCAGTAGGTCAGTAGGTCAAGTAGACCTGAATCCTGATGGCTGATGACTGACATCTGATTACAGTCTACTCTTTATAATTTAACTGAAAAAAATCTTTATACGATTCTGTGGCTTTGCTGGCGTGAAGTTTCCTGAAATTGGATTGGGAAATCACATAAATATCGTGATTGATCTGAGGTGAAATAAATTGATTCTCATTTGCCTTGACGGATTTATAATATCGTTTGCCCTGGCTGGCATTATCAAACTTTCTTACCATGATGATCGGAATAGTCGCTTCCTGATCGAGGAAAATGTTCGAAATTTTTAAATCGTCATTCTGAAAAAACTTTTGATTAAAATCCGAAATGGACACTTTCAGGTCAGAGAGGGTTTTTTCTTGTTTGTCGTATACAATGGCAATCACATAGTGCAATTCTTCTTCCAGGAATTCAAATCCGTTGGGATCCATTTCCCTTTTTTGAATATCATCTATCTCAAAAGCCTTTTCATCCCCTAAGATATAACGAAGTATATCCTTGGCTCTGTCGCGCTCATCGGATTGCGGATAACGGGCAATAAAATCCTTGAGCGCCGTGATATAGGCATCCCTACCCTGCGATTTACCGGTACATAATACTTCTACCAGTGCAAATTTGGCCCGAAATGGATTTTCTTTAAATAAACTGTCCACCTGGTGGATTCGATCCATAGCAACCTGACATTGGCCTGAATTAAACATGTCGTAGGTCTCATTGTAATATTTTTGAAGCTGAGCCGCTTTATTAGAATTATTTGCAGACCAGTTCGGATCGGAAACCGCCTGGGTATATTTGCTACTTGGAAAATCCTTTTTAAGCCGTTCGAGGTATTCGTTGGCTTTGACCTGGTCACCAGCCTGAAGATGGGCGAGATAAAGTTGATAAAGGGCATCTTGTTCCAGTGCATTTCCGGGATACACCGAAAGCAGTTTTTCCAATACGTTGATGGCCTTATTGTGATTTTCGAGTTTTTCCCGATACAATACTCCCAGGGCATACATGCTATTCCTGATTTTTTCGTGAGCAAGTTCTTTGAGTTCCGGGGTATTCGGAATGTCTTTTAAGATGCTGGTCAGGTCTTCCACGGTGCTACCATCCTCAGGGATCTGTCCTGCAGGTTGGTTATTATTGACAATATTATTGTTTATCCGCTGGGAAATTCTCCAGTTGTCCTGCAATTTTCTACTGCCCCAGACCCGTTCAAAGTCTTTAATCCCTTTTTTTAGTAATTTATCATCGTACGCAAAAAAGCTGCTTTTAGCGGCAGCGCCTGAGGATGCAATATTGATATTGGGTTTGACAAAATTACTTTGATCAAAAGAAAGTCCGGGAGTAGTTGCTACTTTAACATTTACCGTCTTTTCCCGGTCTTTGAGCATTTTCCTGGCCCATTGTTTTTGATCTTTTTCATTCATGGCGCTGATCAACAACAGGCTGTCCTGGGTTTCTATGATCCCAATATTTTTGGCGATATCGGTAAGTGATTCACTATAACGGGTGACCTCGATACGCCGAATATCCTTTTCTCCCATCAACGCCAGGGAACTGTCGTAATATTTCTTTGCCCTCAGATAGTCTTCGTCTTCATTAAACATGGAAGCCAGCAGGTAAAAACTTTCCAGTTTCTGGATTGGATCCGTACTTCCGGCGAGCCCGGTCACCAAATTTTCCCTGGCGAGATCCCTTCGTCCATCGGATAGGTTGACCAGTGCCATAGTATGGTAAATAGAGGTCAGGTAATCTGTATTTTTTTCATCCCGGGTCATGCGCTTCAATTCATCCAGGAGTTGTGCTTTGTTGCGTTTGCCAGAAGCCATACCCGACTGTGCACTTCCTAATTTGGCATAAAATTCCATTTCATAGGTTGGATGATAATCCAGCACCTGATTAAAAGCATCAAAGGCTATGGCTTCTTCATGGTGCAGATTGCTGATCTGACCCAGGACAAAGGCAATTCTCGCCTTTCTTTTATTGGGTACATCTTTGGAAGCCAGTGCTTCGCGCAGATATGGAATCGCATCGCGAAATTCTTCCTGCCGGATATGGTTGTATGCCTGGAGTATAGGTATCTCCGTTTTTATCTCCTGATATAACCCAGGATCCGACTTAAGTTGATTAATGAGAATGCCGGCGGCTATTCCGTTTTTCCGCATGATATATGTCTTAGCCAGCCACATTTGACCATCCTGAAGTACCGGACGATGTTTTCCTTTTGAAGGCGGCTTGGAGGTTTCCTGGGTTAGCGCTTTTTCGGCCTCGACTTCTTTTTTTGATTTCGGTTTGGCAACCACTTTAGAAGCAGCGGAGGGTGAAGGTACAGATTCATTGATTTTAGGAGCTGTCGGCCCAACTGGCTTAGGGGCAGTCTTGGTGGCAGGAGTAGATTTAATACCTTTTTTACGGTCTTTTATTTGTTGTTTTCGGGCTTTGGCTTTGTCCTTATTCTCTTGTTCCCTGGTTTTTATTTTGACCTTTCTGGCTTTCTCGTTGTCTTTTTTCAGGCTTTCTTTTTCCTTTGCTACTTCCTTTTTGACCTCTTCCTGTTGTTTGATTTCTTCTTTGGTTTTGACCGGCCTGGCAGATCTGGAACTTGATTTTTTGCTGTCGGGGCTTAGATTAAGTTTCGAATAATTCTGGACCATGAATTTAAAGGTCTCTTCTGCCGTCTCGTAATCCTGTTTGAGGTATTGAGCTTTGCCAATAAGCAGGTAACTATCCCCTACCCAGTGACTGGGTCGATGCAGATTGATCAAGGTGCTGGCTTTTTTAATGGCGATGTCCAGGTTAGCTGCTGCTACGGAAGGATTTTCTACTGCATTATATTCATACAGTTCCAGAATTTTATTGTAATTGTCGCGGTACTGATTGGTTAAGGATTCCTGGGAGAGGGTCAATAATTCATTGGCATTAAAATACCCGTTATATTTGGATGTGAGATTGTGGTAAAAAAGGCCAAATTTGGATACGTCCTTTTTGCTCTTTTGAACGGAACAACCACAGACCAAAAGGGTTAGTAAAATCGAAGAAATACGGGCATAAGCTTTCAATTTCATGAACAGGCAGTGGTTAGTTGGGCAAGTATAAAACCAATATTCTGCAAATTTATTTTATTTTTTGGAGGAAATCAAACGCTAAATGCAAAAGACACTGATTAAAAGGGTTTTACATAGAATAAAAACTCCTTATAGGATGGTAATTCTTAACCATGAGACTTATAAGGAGGTGGGTTCCTATCACCTGACCCTGCTCAACGTGTATACCCTGTTAAGTATGCTGATGGTTATAGGGGCCTTAATTGTCACAGTGCTTTTGTTTTTTACCCCATTAAAAAGATTGATCCCGGGTTACGCCTCTCAAAGCAGTGGTGATTACATCAGCCTGTACAAAAAAGTGGAAAAAATGGAGGCCGAAATGGGGGCACAACAAATTTATATTGGCAAGCTGCAAAAACTGATCAATGGCGAAGTAGAAATACCGGATCCCAAAATTTATAAAAATGAAATAAAAGCCGTTCCTGCTAACCAGGCTCCGGTCAGCAAAAGCGAAGAAGAGATAGCGCTGGAAGACGAACAATTATTAGAAAATCAGATTGACAATGTTAAAAACAAGGGACTATCCAATGTGAACCGGACACAACCCATTGAGCAACTTTATTTTATTGCTCCGGTAAAGGGAGAAATAAGTGAACATATGTCGAAACAAAAAAACCATCTTGGGGTGGACATCATCGTACCAAAAAATACCGAGGTCAAGGCTACCATGGACGGGAATATTATTGCGGCTGACTGGACCCAGGAAACCGGCAACAGCCTCGTCATCCAGCATCAAAACGATATAATCAGTGTATACCGCCACAATTCAAAATTGTTAAAAAAAGCCGGTGACTTTGTCAAAGCGGGTGAGGCTGTGGCAATTGCAGGCAATAGTGGCGAACAAACCAATGGCCCCCACCTGCATTTTGAACTGTGGTATCACGGCAAGGCGGTCAACCCGGCAGACCATATCAAATTTTAATAAAAACGATTTACCTTTGCGCCTCAATTTTTTATAATACGATTCATGGAGAATAAAAAACCATCGGGGTTAAAGCGTATTTACGATGAAAACGGCAATGCCCTCAGTCCAATTTTACCGGAAGGGGTTAAAAACTTTTTGATCGACATTGACGGTACTATTTGCGATGATGTACCCAACGAAGAACCCGAACGCATGCGCCATATAGCGCCTTATCCCGACGCACTGGAGACCATCAATAAATGGTACGATCAGGGCCATATTATATATTGGTTTACCTCACGCACCGAAGAGCACCGGGAGATCACGGAAGAATGGCTGAGAAAACATGGATTCAAATATCATGGCATGTTGATGGGCAAACCACGCGGTGGCAATTATCATTGGATCGATAACCATATTGTCCGGGCCACCCGCTTCAAAGGCAAGTTTACCGAGCTTATCGTGGAGACCAAAGAGATCGAGGTGTTTAAGGATTAGACAGCCACGAGCAATGAGCCACGAGCAATGAGCCACGAGCAATGAGCCACGAGATACGAGCCGGAACCCTTAGTATCTGGCCCTTTGAGTCTCGATTCTCATTTCTCGCTACTCGTCTCTCGAATCTCGTTTCCATTCCTCGTTTCTCGTATATTTGTTCACTATGCAATACGACTGGTCCTCATTTACCAAACGCATTCCGATAAAAGCAACCATAGAGGAAGTGTATAGAGCCTGGACTACTGAAGCTGGCCTGGAATCCTGGTTTTTACGTTTATCCGAATTTATAACAACAGACGGCGACCCCAGAGACGCTTATGATTATGTCCAACCCGGAGATTTATACAAATGGTTGTGGCATGGTTGGGGTGATGAAGTTATTCATTACGGCAAAATAATTGAAGCTAATGATCAGGACATGGTGTCCTTTACGTTTGATGCCGGGGATAAAACCAATGATATGCAGGTAGCTGTTCGATTGAGCCGCGACCTCAATATTACGATGGTCGAACTTACCCAGACCCACATCCCGGTAGACGAACAATCCAAATTTTTATATCATATCGGTTGTATGGAAGGCTGGACATTTTATCTCACCAATCTTAAATCTATCCTGGAGGGAGGATTGGATCTCAGGAATAAGGAAGTGGAAATCAAGAAAGTAATCAATTCATAACTAATTATTCTTTTAATTTCTTCAACAGCAGTTCCCACCTGGCGTCTGATTTTAGAGTTTCCAGATTTACCATCTTTCATCTATATTTGCACCTCTTTTAGGGGCCCATAGCTCAGTTGGTTAGAGCAAATGACTCATAATCATTAGGTCCTAGGTTCAAGTCCTAGTGGGCCCACTTTTTTTGAAACTGGCTATCAGTGTTTTATAAAGCCTTGTTATTTCAACTACATAATCGCTACATGTTTTTTGGTTAAAAAATGTGCGATCCCAAATAGTTAAAAGAACTCTATATTTGATAATAATCTCATGATTTTAACATGAACATTATCACTATTGAGGAGGAGGCTTTTTTCAAACTAATTGAAACAACCCTACAGAAACTGAATATCAATGCAGTTCCTGACCGGTGGATTAACCAGGAGGAAGCCATGCGCCTTCTTAATATCAAAAGCAAGACGACCCTCCAAAAACTAAGAGACGAAGGGAAGGTGAGGTTTTCACAACCAATCAGTCAGAAGACCATCCTGTATGACCGTAATTCAATCCTAGAATTAATAGAAAAACATGCTAAAAAACCATTCCATGGAAGATGATAAAATAGTAAAAGGGTTTAACGAGGGATATGAATTAGCTCGCCAGGATTTGATCTTAGCAAAAACGATTTCAGAATCGTATAAAGGTGTTAAGTCGGATTTTGTTCTAGCCTATGAAAGCGGTATAAAAGAAGTTGAGTTTGAGGAAAAATCGAAAGATTTAAATAAATATCATAATTTAAAATTGAAGTTAAACAAAGATGACATTGAAATGGGCAAATAATTTTTTAAGGCCATTTTCCACAAATAATTAAAATAGCAGCAAGTACTATCATGGATAAAGGAGCTCATTTCTATAAATGCGATTTTCAAGTTCATAGTCCGCGTGACAGTGCGTGGACAGGGAATAAATTTGGGATAAATTCAAATGATGATAGTATTGCATTATCAGAGCAATCTAAAAAACAGATTACAGAAGATAGAATCCAATTTGCTAAGGAATATTTAGACAAGGCAAGACAATCAGGCTTACAGGCAATTGCGATTACAGATCATCATGATATTGTATCAGCCAAATTAATACGGGAAATTGCCAATGAAGAAAATCGGTCTTTTAGAGCATCAGATCAACATGATAAGGAAATAATAGTATTTCCCGGTATAGAACTGTCACTGTCTAATCCAGCAAGCCAATGCATTTTAATATTTGATGCTGATTTTGAAGATCAACATTTAGATACTATAATAAATTTTTTAGGAATCAATCCTTCAAATGAATTTGAAAAAAGTACAATAGAAACTCATCGAATTTCATCGGAGATAATAAGCAATCTGACCCATCTTCATAAAATATTAGACGAACTTCAACACTGTAAAGGACGATACATCGTATTACCAAATGTTGGTACTGGGGAGCATTCCATTTTAAGACGAGGTTTTCATGAGCACTATAGAAAAATGCCTTGTGTTGGTGGCTATGTTGATAAAATCGTACCAACTGAATCCGGCTATCAAAACAAGATAAACGGGGGTGATGTAAATTACGGGTATAAGTCAATTGCAGTAATTTCAACTTCAGATAATAGATTTGAAGACGGTAGAGAATTTGGTAAACATTCAACGTGGAAAAAATGGGCTGAACCTACTGCAGAAGCTATTAGGCAAGCATGCTTAGCCCGAGAATCCAGAATTTCTGCTTTAGAACCACAACTTCCTCAAATATTTATTACAAATATTGATGTAACTAGCTCGAAATTTTTGGGTTCTTTTTCATTGAACTTTAACAGACAATATAATGCTTTAATAGGTGGTAGAGGAACTGGTAAGTCAACTATTCTTGAATACCTAAGGTGGGGCTTATGTGATCTGCCAAATCCCCCATTAAATATTGAAGAACAATCTGAAATTGAAATACGAAGACAAAATTTAATAGAAAAGACCCTGATACCATACGAGGGAGAAGTGAGGGTAACATTTAATTTGAATGGCAGCATTCATATAATTAAAAGAAACTCTGTCTCCAAGGAAATTTTTTTAAAAATTGGTAAAGGAGAATTTGAACTAGTTAAAGAAGAAGAAATAAGAAAAATACTTCCTATTCAGGCTTATAGCCAAAAACAGCTAAGTAGTATAAGTGTCAGAACCGAAGAATTAAAAAGATTTATACAAATGCCCATAGAC
>JAWXBI010000163.1:0-3636 GCA_034439915.1 Saprospiraceae bacterium
AAATTAGCTATTTTGTCCCGATTAGCTCGGGATTAGACAAGGCGATCCGACCTAATCGGATCGAAGGAGCCAGTCTTATAATAAACAATGAATATAAACTGGCGACATAGCGGTGTCCCGTCTTGGGACGGGATGACTGAGATTCAACGCAGCCTGCCCGAATGAAATCGTTCAGGCGGGTATAAATTCTAAAGAGCAATTTAGGTTTTTAATTATAAAAACCGATCAAACCATGAACGGGTTTTTAGAGGTGCCCTATATTTGTACAAAAATAACCGATGTTTATCCGTTCCCTTGTCGTCCTTTTTTCGTTTATTGCCTGCACGCAGGCTAAACAACCTGATCCGGTTGCTCAACTTACTGACTCTTTAGAATCTAAACCGGCATTCGATTCCCTGGTCGCTGCAAAATGGGGAGCCGACCAATATGGAATGAAGCCCTATGTATTGGTTTTTCTAAAAAGAGGGCCCAACCGCTCCCAGGATTCTACCACACGGGCTCAGTTGCAGGCCGCTCATATGGCTAACATCAACCGACTCGCCGAAGCTGGTAAACTGGTACTTGCCGGCCCTGTGTTTGGTGATGGTGATATCCGGGGTATCTATGTTTTTGATGTGCGCACCCTGGAGGAAGCTAAAACGTTGACAGAAACTGACCCCGCCATCCAGGCCGGTTCATTGACCTTGGAAATGCTGCTCTGGTATGGATCTGCTGCTTTGATGGAGATTCCTAAATTGCACTATCAAGGGGCTAAAATTCCAATTTGATCCGATTGAAAAATATCGTTCTCTGATTAAAACCTATTTAAACGATAAGCCTGACATAAGGCATATTGCATCCTGAGCGCCATCATATTTTAGCTCGAAAGATTGCTGCAAATTAGTGCCCTGTATGGCAAAGTGGATTAGTCGGGCTTGTGTCCTTTCTTTGGCGGGTTTTATTTTGTCCGGCCCGGTTGGTTTTATCCAGGTAAAATTATGGAAACCACAACCAGAATGGTCTCAGGCCAGTGCCTTTGTCGATCATTATCATTTCCTTCAGGACGTGCCCTACTCTTTTAGTTTTTTATTGCTCGCCGCAACTTTTACTGGTCATGGGACATTCTGAAGTATACCGTACTCAAAGCAAATGAGGATTGCCGCAGTGTTGATTCTGATTCTGATCCTGATGTTTAATGCCAACAAAAAATTGAATAGAATATGAAAGTGATGTTTGCCGGTTTAATCCTGTTGCATGGGGTTCTGCACCTTTTAGGTTTCTTCAAAGCGTTTCAGATGGCCCCTATCGACCAATTGACCATCCCTATTTCCCGGCCCCTGGGTATGATGTGGTTATTTGCTGCTCTGGCACTCATCACATCGGCTTTTTTATTTTTATTTCATTCTGCCAGGTGGTGGATACCAGCGTGTTTAGGTTTATTGATTTCTGTATACCTGATATTAAACTATTGGGTAGATTCCAAATGGGGCATGATACCCAACCTGTTCCTTTTAGTGGCCCTGGTTCTCCACCTGGCTACTTATTTATTTAAAGCAAAATATGCAGTGGATGTCAAACAATTACAAAATGTTATATCTATACCGGCCGACCATTCCGGCCATGAGCTATCTCTGAACGATCTGGCCCCTGTTCCTGACCTGGTAAAAAATTATATTGTGAAGACTGGATTTGTGGGTAAGCCAATAATAAAAAATTTCAGGGCTATCAGTGAAGGCGTAATTAGAAAAAATGAAAATTCTGCCTGGATCCCTCTGAGGATAGAACAATATAACTTCATCGAACCAATGACCCGTTTGTTTTATATGAACGGCACCATGAAAGGTCTACCGGTTACGGGTTATCACCGTTTTAAAGATGGCCACGCATCCATGGATGTGCGGCTTGCTTCGGTGGTAAAAGTGCATTATCAGGATGGTAAGGAAATGGACATTGCTGAAACCGTTACGTATTTTAATGATCTCTGTGTCTTTGCACCTGGAGCCTTGCCTTTTAAACATGTCCAATGGGAAGTGCTGGATTCTCTAGCAGTGCGGGCTGTTTTTACGGAGGGTAATATAACGATTCGGGCTACTCTATACTTTAATGACCGGAATGAACTGGTTGATTTTGAATCGGATGACCGGTACTTTAATCAGGAGGATCATACCATGTCCAAATTCAAATGGAATACACCTATTGCCGATTACCGGGAATACCATGGATATTACCTCGCGTCTAAGGCAGAAGCAATCTGGCATTTTCCGCAGGGCAAGCTGGTATATGCCCGGTTTGATTTGAAGGAAATTGACTTTAATTCTGAATACAAACCAATTAATTAATTGATGAACAAAGCCGAGTGGAATATCGGTTTTTATTCTTCTCTCTTCACCACCCTTTTTGCCATACTCTATATCATATCCCAGTTAATTATCGGGATTGATATGCCGGAAACTCAAAAGGATCAATTCTTTATCCTCCTGCCTTCCTTGTTTCTCGCTCCGTCTTTCTTAATCATGGTGGTATCTGTTCATTCTCTGGCCGAAGCTGAGCGAAAAATCTGGAGTCATATCGGCATCGTGTTTGCTACGGCTTATTTTATTTTCGTAAGTATAATTTATCTCACGGAATTGACGGTGACTTTACCGCACACCTTGGCAGGCAATGAAGTTTCTGTTGATTTACTAAGATATGTCCCAAAAAAATTTCTGACGGGTGTTTATGCACTGGGCTATACCTGCATGAGTTTGTCCACTTTGTTTGCGGCAGGAGTATTTTATAAAGAGCGCTTGGAATTTTGGATCAAAAGGTTCTTTGTGTTGAATGGTATCCTAGCACCTATTATCCTGCTCACCAATTGTACTCCTTGATAGCTTATGGGGGGCTGTCTGCATACATCGTTGCCTCTTTAAATCATGTCTTTGGAATAAGTCGGATTTTCAACCGGTTTTTCCTCTTCCTTTTTTCGATTAAAAAGATAATAATAAACCAGGATGGACAATCCGATGGTGAATGGGATTATGGCCAGGTGCCTGCCGGTAAAATTTCGCCAGATGATATCTTCATCAATCGCTAAAAATTCAACGAGCATCCACATACTGTTGGCTGTAATCCAAAAGATCACTGCCAGGTTATGTGCCAACTCTGAAGTAATGTGGCGGTTTTTACGGGTTATCCATATAGCGACGATCAGCGTAGGGAATATCATCAGGATGGCCAGGGGTTTAAAATCGAGGCACCAGCTCACGTCCTTGAGCAGCCAAAAGAGGATGTGCATGTTTTCCATCCGCCTTATACGGGAAGGAATGGAATAATAACCGGGTGAAGCTACGACACTGGACATTTTATAATTTTTCGGAAAGATAAAAATTTGCCGCTGATTTCACGGGTTGGTTCACTCGGCAACCCAGAATAGAATACCTTACCGGTTTAAGCCTCTATCGCCCTATTTATCCGCATGATAAAACCCACTTTAAATACATTGTCGATTTGAATATCCGGGTCCTCCCGAAGCAATTTTCGTAGCCTTGAAATAAATACGTCAAAACTCCGGCCCAGAAAATAATCAAATTTGCCGTACACCCTGGTCACAGCTTCTTCCCGGCGTAATATTTTGTTTTGTTGCTGGCACAACAACAGCAGGATTTGGTTTTCTTTTTC
>JAWXBI010000164.1:0-4177 GCA_034439915.1 Saprospiraceae bacterium
ATGGTAGTGCGCAAGACTTCAAAAGCTGACCGCCGCAGATTTGAAATTTCACTGAGCAGTTCTGGAAGAAACATGGTCAAAAAGATCTTACCCGAAGTTATTTCATTTAGACTGATCGGTTGGAAAGGTCTTGACAATCAGGATATGAACCACCTGAACCGCATCACCAGAAAAATAGAACAAAATTTAGAAGATGTCAGTTGATCCCTCTGTTCAACGAAACCTTCACCTGGATCAGGAAACTGATTTTTCTATTCATAACCTTCCCTATGGGATATACTCGACCGCGCACAAATCAAAACGAGCAGGGGTGGCCTTTGGATCCGGTATCCTCGATATGGCCATGCTGTATGAACTGGGTATATTTTCTAAAATTTTTCCAGCGAAAGAAAAAAACCCTTTTCACTGTAACGTCCTGAATGAGTTTATTGCAATGGGAAAACCATATTGGCTGGATATCCGAGATAAACTGAAAGAAATAATCTCCGGAAAATCGACCTTTATTCAATCCCATCATGCTGAACTTTTTGATCAGCAGGCCCTGTCTACCCTTCACCTCCCGGTAAAGATTAATAATTACACCGATTTTTATTCAAGTGAAGCCCATGCGGTAAACGCCGGAAAATTATTCCGTCCGCAGGGGGATCCCTTATTGCCAAATTGGAAAAATCTTCCGGTAGCTTATCATGGCCGGACGTCATCTATTATCCTTTCCGACTCACCGGTTTATCGTCCCTGGGGACAATATTTATCTGATGGCCAACCGGTGTTTGGACCTACCCAGGAACTTGATTTTGAACTAGAGCTGGGTTTTATTATCGGCCGCGAAAACCCATTAGGTAAACCAATACCGGTATCCGAAGCAGAAGATTATGTGTTTGGTGCAGTATTATTAAACGATTGGTCTGCAAGGGATATTCAACGATGGGAATACCAACCGCTTGGACCATTTCTGGGTAAAAACTTTGCCACCTCCATTTCTCCGTGGATTGTACCCATGGAAGCATTAAATACTTATCGTGTTAAGGCTCGGGAGCAAAATCCCGTAGTATTAAATTATTTAAGCGACCCTACACCCTCTGTTTTTGATATCGGTTTACAAGTTTACCTGGAATATAAGGACCAGCCACCTGTAAAGCTGGTTAAAACAAATGCTTCCAATCTTTATTGGACCCTGTCACAACAAATAGCCCATCATACGGTCAATGGCTGCAATTTACAGGTTGGAGATTTACTGGGGACCGGTACCATAAGTGGGAATGACCCCGGCAGTTGGGGTAGCCTGCTTGAAATAAGCTATAATGGAAAAAAACCTTTAAACATTGATCATTCCGGCCGTACCTATTTAGAAGATGGTGACCAGGTCATGATTCAGGGCAGCTGTGCCCGGGATGATATACGCATAGGTTTTGGTGAACTTAAAAATAAAATAATACCAAACCCTTTTTACCTTAAAAATAAATCGGATTAAGAATGAAGTACCATTTAAAACAGGAATACGATCAATACACTGCTGAAGACTTTTTGGTCTGGAAACTGTTGTTTCAAAAACAACAGGAAATCCTGGCAGAGCGGGCAGCTGTTGATTTTATTAAAGGCATGCAATTGATGCAGTTTGAAGCTGACTGCATAGCTAATTTCGAACATGTCAATGCCGTATTGGCGTCGACTACAGGCTGGAGCATTGAAGTCGTTCCCGGGCTGATCCCCGACAAAGACTTTTTTGAATTGTTATCTTTAAAACGATTTCCATCATCGACCTGGTTGAGGCCACTAAAATCACTGGATTACCTGGAAGAGCCGGATATGTTTCACGATTGTTTTGCTCATATGCCTTTACTTACGGAACCGTTTTTTGTAGATTATTTACAAGCCCTCTCGAGGATTGCACTTAAGTATATCGATGATGCCCTGGCTATTGAATTGGTAGGCCGCATTTATTGGTTTACTGTTGAATTTGGACTGATCCGGGAACCTGACGGGCTAAAGATTTATGGCGCAGGCATACTTTCATCCAGCGGAGAAAGTATTTATTGCTTAGGCCAGGAAGCCAACCGCCGGCCTTTTGATGTCAAAGAAATACTGGAGAAACACTATTATAAAAACGATTTTCAGGACCGTTATTATGTGATCAACTCTTATAAGGAATTGTTTGAAGCAATCCCACAAATAGAATATCTCATTGAACAGGCAATACATCTCGTACCCCATGAAAAAAACATGAATGTGGGTGCCCTGGATATTGAGTTGGCCGGAAGATGAATTGATTACTAACTATTAATCCGCGAATCAATTAGTTTACTTAACTTATACCATGTCGATACATTCTTTTCTGCCCTCTGACTTAGACAACCGAACATTGTACGGTTTTTTTACCTCAGCCATAATCCCCAGGCCAATAGCATTTGTAAGCACTATCAATCTCCAGGGAGGAGTCAATTTAAGCCCCTTCAGCTATTTTAATGTGGTAAGCACCAGGCCTCCCATTCTGATTTTTGCCCCGGTGCGTCAAGTGAGGGATGGAAAACAAAAAGATACCTATGAAAATATTAAAGAGGTATCCGAATGTGTAATCCATTTAGTCCATTTTGAACTGGCAGAAAAAATGAATATCACCAGTGCTCCTTTTCCGAGTGAAGTAAATGAATTTATTGAAGCCGGTTTGACGGAGATACCCAGCGATCTGGTCAAACCACCGCGGGTCAAAGAATGTAAACTCGCTTTTGAGTGCAAAGTCAATCAAATCGTTGAGCTCGGCGAGGGGGGTGGGGCCGGCAGCCTGATGATCTGTGAAATCCTCAAAATTCATGTCGATCGGGATATATTAACTGACAAGAACAAGATTGACGCCCTCAAACTAGGGGCGATTGGGCGGCTAGGGGGCAAGCAGTATATCCGGATAACTGAAGACAATTTATTTGAAATGGACAGGCCGGACTAAATTCCTTTATACTATTTGATTACCGGAGCGACCTCGGTGGGTGAAGTTATACCTGGTGGCAACTCCATTAAGGTAAAGTTTCGAAAACGGATAGGCGCTCCTTCAGATTCCATACAGAGATATCCTTTCTTTTGAGTAGCCCGCGCAAGGCCATTGACAAATTTTCCATTTACAGAAAGTTTTACGACACCGTCCACACAGACCACGTCGTAAGTATTCCATTCACCACGGCCTTTGCACCGGTTTTCCAATGATTTGCTTCGTGTTCCCCTGGGGTTATCCGGTTTAGTTTCCACCCCACCTACTCCGAAAAGTTCGCCATGAACATAGGCTATTGGGGGCTCTACACCGTCTTTTGTGTGTAGTTTGACCCAATCCAGATCAAGCATCTGGACTTCCACACCGTTGGGAAGACGATTTTGCTCACCGGGAACAGCATCGCTCCAGACAAATACTCCTGAATTACCTCCTGGCTCCAAATGTTTCCATTCTACATGAAGGATAAAATTTTCATATTGTTTTAAACTTCGCATGACCCCTATGGGATTGCCCGTGCACACCAGCTCATTCTTATGCACAGACCAGGTATCGGAAGCGGTATTGACATTAACCCATTGTATAGGGGTGCCTTTGGCTTTTGTTTTTGTTGAAGAGCCAAGGTCATAAAATTCTCGACCAAACAATAAGGGTGATGTTTGTGCCATAATATGAACGTTGCTGCACAAACCTATCAATGCACATAACCGGACAATTCTTTTGATTGAATTAATCATCTGATTTTTTATATCAGCCAAATACTTTAGTGATTCCCGGGATTGCTACATCAGGGCTGGTATATTTGGAATCCCAATGAAGTTGATCCATTGGAGGACCCAACACTTTATTGGAAGTCATAGCCTGATCCCAGTCAAGGGTTTGTCCACTATACGCTACCATTCTCCCCAAAATGGCAATCATCGTGCTATTCGCCATGAGGAGACCGTCATTCATAGGTTTCCCATTGCGGATGGAGGCAAAAAGTTCATTGTGTTGTGTTTGATATGGATCGTTTTGTTCTCCCTGATAAGACCAGGCATTTTTCCCAGTGATCTTTGGAATCCCGCTGCTGGTGACCATGCCATTGCCCAGGGTACCGGCTATCTCTACTGAATTTCTGGATGAACATCCTGCCTGCTGCCGGCTAAAACTAAAGCCCCGTACTTCATTTTCATATTCATACTCTATAGCAAAATGATC
>JAWXBI010000165.1:0-15551 GCA_034439915.1 Saprospiraceae bacterium
CCTGCTTTTTTCCAGGTCCCAATCAACCAGCCAAACTTTTACATCATACCCCTGCATACTCAATATACGGGCAATGGACAAACCATCTCCACCATTGTTGCCTGGGCCGCAGAGCACGGAAACAGGGCGTGAAGGTTCAAATAACTGGGTAAACCGGTGGGAAAAAGCGGCTGAAGCCCTTTCCATAAGATCAAGGGATGAAATTTTGGACTCCTCCAGTGTCACCTTATCCCAGGCCTTGATTTGTTCAGCGTTGAAGATCTTCACTGCATTTCATTTTTACTACTAATTTAACATGGTACACTAAGATAAAATTACAACCTATCCACTCATCAGGATACGATAGTTTTTGGGATATAAATTATTCACCCGGTCTTTGAGGCCTTTGACCCAACCTAAATTTAGACCCTGGTGCCTTATAAGCAGATAGCCTTTTCTATCATCCCCGGTAGTAATTGTTTCCTTTCTCAGGTATCGTATAGCCTGTTCTTTATCCAGGTCCATCGTTTTTAAATCCATAGGGCAAAGGGTGTTCAATGCCCAACTGTGTGCTGGGATAAAGTCATCATTTTTTAATTGACCCCATGCTGCACCCGCTTCAATAATCCTTAACGCCCCACTCAATTTTTCCAACTCGTACTTTTTATCTTCCGGAAACATATAATAGGTTTCATGGTGCATAAAGCTGGAAATTCCGGGAACAAGGGGTGACAGCTCTCTTCCTTGCCAGGGAGGCTTGATCCAATTGATTATCCGCGCATCTGCCATAGGATATGTTACCGGGTTTTCTGAAGTCTTTTGCAATATTCCGATAAAAAACCCTTCTCCTTTCATGAGGTGGGGATAGGCCTGGTAGCCATAGGTATTGCCTCTTTCAATTTTAATCAAAGGATAATTATCCAATTCCGGCGTAGTAATCGAGGTCATTCCCATATTTTGTAAAAAATGCAATTGGTCTATATTTTCTTCCGGGTTGAATGTACAGGTAGAGTAGATTACCAGGCCTCCTGGTTTTATGGCATCGAAAATATCCCTCAGAATCCGCTGCTGCCGTAGCTTGCATTGACCGGTATAATATTCGCTCCATTCCGACCGGCTCGTCGTATCTTTTCTGAATAAACCTTCACCCGAACAAGGTGCATCCACCAAAACCAGGTCAAAAAACCCCGGTAGATGTTTAAATCGTTCAGGATCTGATTGGGTCAGTACCTGGTTTGAAAATCCCCATTTAACGAGATTGTGATGGAGACCAGACACTCGGGAAGAAATAATTTCGTTGGACACTAAAAGCCCTTTACCATTTAATTGACTTAATATCGAAGTGCTTTTGCCACCTGGGGAAGCGCAAAGATCCAGTACACAGGGGTAGTCAATATTTTCAAGAAGGTTTTTGATGACTCCTTCAATCAACATGGAGGAGGGTTCCTGTACATAGTACCCTCCTCCATGAAAAACGGGATCCAGGGTGAATACAGGCCTTTTGTCCAAATAATATGCTTGTATGCCCCACCTCACCGGATCGTTTAGTTCAAATTCATACTGATTGGCTTTCTTAACCGGATGGAGTCTTATGCTTGGCGGAAGGGGAGCATTTAAAGCATCGATAAAGTCCTCGAATTGATTGCCCAATTGACCCTTCATTCGTTTCAGGAATCCTTCAGGCAAGGGTATCGGGGGTAAACCTTTCATCTAATAGGGCCGGTGTTTATTCAATTCATACAACGCTCCTCCTTTGCTGAATAGTTTGTCAACTTTAGCTACCGTATTTTTATCCGTTTCCAATACCGGTGCATGATGTGACTTTATACGGGCATCGATTACCAATGGCCCCTTACAACCCCAATGTTTAAATTCAATAAATTGTCCGACCCCACTAACATCATGAGATGGATTGGAACGGGTAAACGTTACCCACAAAAAATTTGCCCAATTGGTTGTGGTAAATTCTATGTCATCACACAAAATAATCAAGGCAGTCCCCATTAAATCATGTGGTTCCAGAGCAGCCTGCCAAATCTCAATGATTTTAGTCTCTTCCGGATAGGTCGTAAACCCGGGTAGTTGAATACAAATAATACCCGGGTAAAATAATTTTATACTCTTTGCCCCGGTCGGCAAAATCAGGGCTTCTGGGATCCGTTTAGTCAGCTGGCGGATGGTTGGGCCACAACAGGCGATCAACAGTTTAGATCCACTGTTCCAACCTTCACCGGAATAATCCAGGGTATCTATCGTCGTCCTCGTCATAAAATGTAAGTCTGTTTCCCATCGGATACGACTTAAGACGTAATCAAAAAATGCCGGAAAATCATACAAATCAATGGATTCATTATTTTCAGGAGCTGCAATAATTAAATATTTTGCCAGTGAGGTCTGTCCGGATCCCAGGATCCGCTGACCGATTGTTAGAATTTCTTCAGGTTTCTTGTCCCGGAATGGCATATACCTTTCTTCGCCAACGGCAAGCAACAGGGGATGTACTCCGGCCACATCGACTGCGTGCATGGACTTGAGTCCCGGAAACTCCTTTGGGATAAGATCTTTGACCAATTCATGGATCAGGTAACCAAAATAAGAATCCTCTTGGGGTGGCCGTCCAACTACCGTAAAATGCCAGATGGCATCTTTACGATGATAAACCTGGTTGACCTTCATGACCGGGAATGAATGTTGCAGAGAATAATAACCCAGGTGATCACCAAACGGACCCTCCGGCTTTTTTAGGTTTTTGTCGATCGTACCGGTAATCACAAAATCCGCCTGATTGGAAATTATGTAACCATTATGAATCGAATAACTGAATCGTTGTTGGTTGAGCAAACCGGCAAAACTCAGTTCAGTCATTCCTTCAGGCAACGGAAATATGGCTGCAAGGGTATGTGCCGGTGGTCCGCCTACAAAAATACTGACCTTAAACGGGGAGGGATTATTGAGATAGGCGGTATGATGAACACCTATCCCCCGGTGCAATTGATAGTGCAAACCAACTTCCTGGTTAAGTTCATATTCATTTCCTGAGAGTTGGATACGATACATGCCAATATTGGATTGCATGACGTCCAGCGTGCCTGGAGGTAAGCTCAGAACCTGGGGTAACAAGATAAAAGGTCCGCCGTCTTTGGGCCAGGAGCGAATAGATGGCAAATCAGAGATCATACAAGTTTGATGGATGATTTCCGGATTTGATTTTTTATTGGGCAAAGCATATCGCCCTTGCCAGGCTGCAGGCAGGAATTTACCGGGTTGTTTTAATAACAAAGCAGGATCACCTCTTAGTTTACCTAATTTTTTCACCAAAGCCATGGATTCCTCAAACATGAAATGGATACGGTCCCTGGTGCCATATATATTGGATACCGCGGGAAATTTACAGCCTTTAATATTTTCAAATAATAATGCCGGCCCCCCCTCTGCGAATACCCTCCGGTGGATCTCGGCTATTTCCAGATCGGCATCCACTTCGGTTTTGATCCTGAACAAAAGTCCATTTCGCTCCAGAGCGGTCACACATTGTTTTAAAGTACGGTACACCGCAACAAATTAAACCCATTTTTCCCAGTTAAACTAATAAAGGACTGAGCACAAGAAAAGGGTAGGGTGGTCCTTAAGATTTGAGTGGTTCAAATGCCGTACTTCATCGATCGGAATATCAGTTTAAATCAGGGATTTCAAGGTGAGTATTGTCTTGTATTCTGTACCATCCCGCAAATACACGACCCTGACTTTTCGTTCCGGTTTTTTACCAAAAACATTCACTATTTGATCCAGGGTGAGCAGGTTGGTATTGATCCCGCCTACCTTTTTTAATATATCCCCTTTTTTAAGCCCTGCCAGCTCTGCCGGAGATGTCGGTATTACGGAGTTGACGAAAAATTGTTTGAGGTCATGCCCGGTAGCTAAAATTTCCATTCCGCTCCTGTCCATTAAAAACTCCTTCTCAAGGTCTTTAATCGGACTCAGGTACATCATACTTTTCTGATAATCTAAATAGATATCAAAACGGCTGAGTAATTGATTGCCCAATAATCCATGCCTTTCAGTTCTGTTGGAGGTTTCAATCGATTCCACCATTTTTGCGCTATCCAGAGATTGAAAACTGGTCAGGATATTGGGAAACTTGAATGTCTCGAGCTGGAATTCGGTGATCTTGCCAATATGTCCTTCCAGGTAACCTCCCAACCCTTTCCCCAATCTTCCTGGGATGGTTTTGCTTGGAGGTGCAAAATCCGGATGGGCATCGGAATACAATAATAAGGGCAGGCCGGCGCCGGTGTCCACTAATAATTTTACAGGGATCCGTTTATTTTGAATGGTGACGAACCCATTTACATAAACCTTTCCATTATTGACCTCCATCGGGACTTTGGTATATTTTCTGGTATTGTACCGGAATGCATTGGGTTGGATAAATGAAATCAAACGTTTTTTGTAATCAATGTGCGTGACATAGGTCTTAAAAAAACTGCTGCTGATGATGCCATCGACATAAAGCCCCGTGATTTCATGCAATTGAAAAAAATCATGTTCCAAAACCAGGATATCCTGGGAATACGATACCGTAGGGGAAAGGGCAAATGGGACACCCCGGATAATTAGGGCATACATTTCTTCGGTTTGGTCTGCCCCGATAAGTTTGATTTTACGATCGTATTTAAGGCCAAGGATATCAGAATATTCTTTCTTAAACAATAAAGTGTGTTCTGCCCCGGTATCGAAAATAAAATTTAATGGAAATGTTTTATTAAAAACCGCTTTGATCAGGATAAAATTATTTTGAAATTGAAAGGGAATGTCCACCTGTTTTGGGCGACCAGTGACTTGAAATTTATTCAAAACGGATTGGGAAGACAAATAAGTTGAAAACAACAAACCTAATAGCAAACAAAGACCTGGGCGCATTTTCAATCGTTGTAGCATGACAATCAAATTTAAGGTATAATTTTAACGATCGTAGCTGGCAGGTTGTGAATTCCGGATTTTATTAAATCCCTACTGATGAGCCGGCGGGTTAAATTTCAGGTGTTTGGAGATTGTTTATACCTCATTTTAGTATAAGGGAGACTTTAACCATATTTATTTGTTCAACTGCTTTATTTAAAACAAAAAAGCCAATCCGCGAGGAATGGCTTTTTAAAAAATAGCTTGACGAAAATTCTTATTTCCTGGTAATAAATACTTCTACCCGGCGGTTTTGCGCTTTACCGGCTTCCGTATTATTGTCACCAATCGGACTTAAAGAGCCCATACCGGATGTTTCGATCCGACGGCCGGCAATACCTTTCCCAATAAGATAGGCTTTCACTGATTTGGCCCTGGAGTCAGACAATTTTTTGTTTTTATTGGCATCGCCTTCATTATCGGTATGTCCGACCACTTTTATAAACACCCTGGGATAAACATTCATTACACTAGCCAATTCATCCAATTGACCAGAAGATTCCATGGTCAGGGTATCAGAGGCAGCTTTAAAATTGACCCCATCAAAGGCAAAAGCGATTTTAGGATCTAACTTGGCCGTTGAATCGGAGAAATATCGAATGAATTTATCCGTAAAGCTACCTTTCCTGGTATTTATTTCAATGCCACCCGGGAGGCTAAATTTACTTCGGGAGGCCGCAATGCTGTCTTCGATACGCTTTTTTTCGGCAGCCATAGCTTCCTGCGCGATCTTGGCGGAATCCACCATGGTGGCTGATGCCGGAGCTGTTTCTTTGCCGGCACACCCTTTTCGTCCTAAAAAGTAAGCGAGACCAGCCAGCAAAATCAGGGGCAACAACCATTTTAAAAGATTGTTTCCACCGGCAGAGGAAGATGAATTGCCTGAACTCATTTTGGTATTGACCTGGGTGGCACCCAGAATATTGGAAAGACCTAAGACACTGGTCAGTGCGGATGGGATACTTTTGGCGATAAAATCGCGCTGGCTGAAAAATAGATTTTTCAAACCGGTAGCATCCAGGGCCTTTTCTTTAATGTATTTACCGATAAAGCCCATTAACACCGGTGCGGCCATTTTTAATAAAGAAGAAGAAGCACCTGTTTTTACGCCGGATAGATTGGAGATAACATCTACGATTGATCCAAGTTTGTCGCCAACTAAAAACTTAAGCACACTGCCGCCGCTATTCATCAGGCTGTCCGTGGACTGGCCACCAGCAAATAGCCCTCCTAAATTATTGAGGATATTCCCGTCAATATTGTTGGCTTTGAGAAAGTCCAAAACGCCTCTGGAGCCTGATTCGGTGGTTGCTTTGCCAGCTAAACTACCCAATAAGGCTGGAAAAATAGACCCTACCGCCCTGGAGGTATTGCTTTCGGATTCACCTAAAAACTTGCTTGCCTGTCCGACCAGTTCGCTACCTACCTGGCCTTGTAACATTTCTAAAAGATTGAATGCCATAAAAATTGATTTTGTTATCAATAATGTAAATAATTTGAATCGAAGGGGGAAATACTTGTCGAAATTCGGGATCTTGGTGTCCTGAGTTGGATGGTGCAAAAATATTCCGATTCTTTGAGTTGGAGTTCGATTAATTGTAAATAATTTGTAAATTTTTAACAATGTTTAGTTGGGGAATACTGGGATTGGGCCGCATAGCACACAAATTTGCCGCTGAATTATTGGAAACCAAGCTGGGTGTAATCTCTGCTGTAGGTTCGAGGGACCTTGAAAAAGCAAAAACGTTTGGTGCTCAATACCAGGTGCAGGATTGTTATGGCTCCTACGAAGATTTAATTGCCCATGGAAGGGTAGATGCTATCTATCTGGCTACTCCACACCCCTTGCATGCAGCGTATACCCTCAAATGCCTGCAAGCTGGAATCCCGGTATTGTGTGAAAAGCCATTCACGATCAATGCCCGGGAGTTAAAACCCTTGATTGAAACAGCGCGGGCAAACAAAGTATTCTTAATGGAGGCTATGTGGTCCAGGTTTATGCCTCATCTTATCTTCCTCAAGGAATTACACGATACACAACAATTCGGAAAACTATTACACCTCAAAGCAGACTTTAGTTTTAAAGGGAAAGAAAGGGCAGTCAATCTGGGAGTTCGGCGTTTGGTGGAAAATAACCTGGGTGGAGGTTCGTTGCTGGATATTGGCGTTTATCCTGTTTTCCTGGCCCAACTTTTATTGGGGAAGCCCTTGGATATTATAGCCTCAGCCAGTATACAAAATGAAATAGATGAAACTTGTCAGATAATCTGCACCTATCCCGATGCAGTTTCTGCTTATTTATCCTCCAGTATTTTATGGGAATCTGACTCCGATGCCGAATTATTTTATGAAAATGGGACCGTCAAAATCCCTAAACGGTGGCACGAAAACGGCGAAATCCATATTTGGAAGGGCCAGGACGCGCCGGAAATAAAAAAATGGAATTATCCTTCCCGGGGATTCTATTATGAAATCAAAGAAGCCCAGGAGTGTATATTGAGTGGTAAAACAGAAAGTGAATTAATGCCCCTCGATTTTTCCATGGGTGTTATGGAAACCCTCGATCGGATCCGATCACTGATTGGTTTAAAGTACGCCGCTGATGTTACCCCATGAAAATCTTACTTGCGCTTAATAGCTTTAAAGGGTCCTGCTCCTCCCTGCAGGCCAACAAGGCAATAAAATCAGGAATTCCATTAAATAATCCCGGAGACGCTTGTACCGCATTTCCTCTGTGTGACGGGGGAGATGGGTCATTGGAAGCATTGCAATACCATCTTAACCTATCCTCTGTCAGGGTAACCACAAGCGATGTTTTGGGGAAAAAAATCACCAGTACCTATCTCTGGGACCCGTTGCACGCTAAAGCGTATATTGAATTGGCTGCCGCTTCAGGGATTGCCCGACTTGGAAAACGGACCAATAATATACTGGCAGCGAATACCGAGGGAACAGGAAAGTTGATTCTGCATGCCTTAAAAAGAAAACCGGAGTGTATCGTACTTTTGGTAGGAGGAAGCGCAACCAATGATGCCGGTTGGGGTATCCTGCATTCTATGGGTCTTGAGTTTTTGGATCGTCATAATCGAACTTTAGATCCGATTCCATCAAATTTAATTCATGTACGGTCTGTTTCTATTAGTGCTCTAAAAACTTATGGGAGTACCCGTTTTGAAATCTGGACTGATGTAACCAATCCATTTACCGGTCCCTCCGGTGCTGTTGCGATTTATTCGAAACAAAAAGGGGCAAACCAATCCCAGCAAAATAAATTAGAATCCGGCATGTTAAACTTTGCTGCAGTGATCCGCTCTCAATTCGGGGTAGATCTGCAGAAAATACAAGGAACAGGAGCAGCCGGTGGGGTCGGAGGGGGGTTGACTGGAATAATTGGAGCAGAAATCCATCATGGTACACAGAAAATCCTTGATTTAATGGAATTCGAAAAAGCAGTTTCAGAACACGATCTCATCCTAACTGGAGAAGGGGCTCTTGATCAACAGACCCGATATGGCAAGTTGGTGCATGGCGTATTAAAAATAGCTCACTGTCACAGGAAACCGGTCATTGGAGTATGCGGTCACTTGAATTTGACAGCATCAGAGATCCGTCGAATGGGTTTTTTGGCAGCATTTTCAATCGTGCCGGGACCGGTAAGCCTGGACTATGCCATAGGACATGCCCTGAATTTATTAAAAGACTTTGGAAAGAACCTGAAAGCCGTATTGGATTTCAGTTATTCTTCTTCATCCAACAGGGAGTGAACCTCCGATTCAATATTTCTCAGTTTAAGCTGGCAATACTGGATGAGTTCTTGTGCTTTCCTGACCAGGTCAGCCAATTGATCCACGGAAGTATTTTCATCCTGCAATTCGAGAATAATTTTATCCAGAGCATGTTTAGCCGCTTCAAAACTTAGGTCGTTTTTTTTTGATTTTGCCATAGTCATATTGGATCTGTTGATGAATGGACAATACTGTAAATATTTCCCAATGCCACCCTGGTTTCCAACGTGTCCCCATCGTTGACCTGTGTATTGTCTTTTATTAATTCCCCTTTACAAAATGTCAGGCTATAACCCCGCTGCAGCAATACTCTGGGATCCAATAGTTTTATTTTTTGTGACGCATTGTCCAGGGAAAGATGTTCTGATTTTAACCGATGCGAAGCGTGAAATGTAAGTTCTTTCAGGGAATGGCTCAGGTTGATGTTTTTTCGTTGAATGAGATGTAAACTCTGTTCTTTGACCTGATGGCCCAGATAGTGTAAATCTTTTTGATACCCGTGAATTAAATGCCTTACACTTTTTTCCAAATTGCGGTATAAAGTAATCAGTTGGGATTCAAAACGAAGGTTATGATCAATGACGTAATTGGCTACAGCAGTCGGGGTTTTCAAGCTGGTATGGGCTACAAGGTCAGCAATGGACTGATCAATATCATGTCCGATTCCGGTGATGACAGGGAAAGCGGAATTGGCTATTGCGGTGCACAGTTGCAGGCCGTCAAAAGCTGCGAGATCCAGTTTGGAGCCCCCTCCACGAATAAGTACAATAGCGTCATAGTTGATCCGGGAGCGGTGTATATCTTTGAGGGCTTTGAGGATTTCTCTTTCCATATTTTTCCCCTGCATCGCGGCAGGATACAATTCGCAATCAAAAGCAAACTGATAAGAATTGTCCTGGAGATGGTTGACAAAATCCTGGAGGCCGGCTGCTTTTTCTGATGAGATGATGGCCAATTTTTGTAAGACTGCCGGAAAATAAAGTTGTTTGTTTTTTTCTAATAAACCGGCAGTAGTGAGTTGGGCCAGAATTTCCCTTCGTTTTAATTCAAGCATGCCCAGGGTATAGGTCGTATCAATATCTTCTACGCTGAATTTAAGGCCATAGCGTTCACTGAATTCAACTTTGACCTTGAGGAGGACCTGTATCCCTTTTTGTAAAAGTTGATTTAACTGAGCCCCGGTCTTATGTTCAATGAATTTCAGGTTGCGGTACCAAATCGCTGCACTGGCCTGGGCTATTACTTCATCCGATTCCGACTGTTTTTCGACCAGATCGAGGTAACAATGGCCTCTGGAAAAACTGAGTTGATTGATTTCCGCCCGGATCCAAAGTGGTTCAGTAAAATTCAGGGCTATTACTTGCCGGATGTATTCATTGAGTTCAAATAATGAAATAGCGTTCAATGGAGGTGTTCAGTTATTTTTCCTGCAGGGCTTCTTTGACCAACTGAGCAGCATCTTTTAAAAGAATAGCTGATCTTACCCTCAACCCGGATTGATCAATGATATCTTTTGCCAATTCAGCATTGGTCCCCTGCAGTCGAACTATGATTGGAATTGGAATCTCACCGATATTTTTATAGGCATCTACTACCCCCTGGGCTACCCGGTCACACCGCACGATGCCTCCGAAAATATTTATTAAAATAGCTTTTACTGCCGGGTCTTTCAGAATGATCCGAAATGCTTGTTCTACCCGTGCTGCATCTGCTGTGCCTCCGACGTCGAGGAAATTTGCCGGTTCACCTCCGGATAATTTGATAATATCCATCGTCGCCATGGCCAACCCGGCCCCATTGACCATACAGCCTACATTCCCGTCCAGGCTTACATAATTTAGGTTGAATGCTTTTGCCTCGACTTCTGCCGGGTCCTCTTCATCGGTATCGCGCTGGGCTTCCAGTTCCGGGTGTCGATATAAAGCATTGTCATCCAGTGCAACCTTACAATCAACTGCTATGATATTGCCAAATCCATCTCTAAGGCAGGGATTAATTTCAAATAAAGTCGCATCCGATTCAACAAATGCGGTATAAAGTTTCTGAATAAACTTAACCATATTTTTAAATGCGTCGCCTTCAAGTCCCAGTTTGAACGCGATATTTCTGGACTGAAAACCCAACAAACCCAGGAGGGGATGTATATATTCTTTATGAACCAGCTGCGGGGTATGTTCAGCAACGGCCTCTATGTCCATACCGCCTTCCGTAGAATAGATAATGACATTGGCTTTTTTCTCCCGATCGGTCAATATGGAAACATAATATTCTTTACAAACGTCAAAACTGGGTTTAAACGAGTCCTCGGTCACCAGGATTTTGCGGACCAACTTACCAGCTCCGTTCATTCCGCCTGGGGTCTGGGGAGTTTTGAGCATCATTCCTATTATCTGCCCTGCTACCTGACCGGCCTGATCCCTGTTTTTTACCACTTTTACTCCTCCGCCTTTGCCCCTTCCTCCTGCGTGGATTTGGGCTTTAATAACCGCTATCGGGGAATGCGACGCTGCGGCAATCTCATCATAAGCCGATAAAGCGTCTTCTACAGTGGTGGCCAACTTGCCTTCCTGTATGGCAATGTCAAATTTTTTCAGGAGTGCTTTGCCCTGGAATTCATGGAGATTCATATATTTAAAAAATTGTGATGCGAAAATAAGTATTATTGAAAGATTAATCACAATATTTGAACTGTATCATGAATGAACAGACTTTAGCCCGGCTGAGAAACAGGTGGAAGATGTACGGTTATTTCCTGCTTGACCTCCCCGGAGCATTTTTTTTCGGTTTGAGGATTAAATCGATCGATTTAGAACGATCTGTCGTACAGGTTCCATATCGCTGGAGTACTAAAAACCCTTTTCAATCTATATATTTTGCTGCGCTTTCTGCTGCAGCAGAATTATCCACCGGCATTCTGGCTTTAGCAGCTGTGGAGGGTAAGTCGATGTCTATGCTGGTCACCAAAGTACAAGGTGAATTTCTGAAAAAAGCAAGGGGTATTATTTTTTTTGAATGCAATGACGTGGCCGCATTGATGGAAGCAGTTGAATTCGCCCGAACCCATGAACAAGGCTCAAACGTAACCTTACAATCCACCGGCAAAAATGAACAGGGTGAGGTAGTGGCTGTATTTAACTTTCAATGGTCTTTTAGAAAAAAGCCAGGCAAGGGTTCCGTGCAGACGGCAGCTTAGAGTATTAATAATTTTCGACTCGCTAACCCTTGTTGTCCTTGCAGAACCAGGGAGTATATACCAGGTTTAAGTGCATTTATATTCAGTGACTTGTTGTTTAAACCACTGTTAAACCGTTCTGAAGCAAACTGTATCACTTGTTTACCCGTTAAATCGTAGATAGACACGTTTCCGAAGAATGGCGAATAACAATCTAAGACCAGGTTGAGTTGTTTTTGATTTTGAATTGGATTGGGAAACAAGGATAAGCTTTTCACCTGTGGCAGATCTTTGACCGCAGTAAGCGCACCGGCTTTAAAGGTAAAACGGGGTGCATCTTTAAAACAGGTGGAATATTCGTTGAACGGTATGACCCTCCAATGATACGTACGGTTGACTATGAGGTTGTTGATTTTTAACTTGGTTTCTTTAGTAATAAAATTCTGGACAAATAATTCAAAGGTTGGGACGACATCATACTGAACCAGGTAAGAAGTTGCGCCAGGTACTGCTTCCCAATCAAGGGTCACGGTATCCGCACTGACGGTGGGAGCACCGTTAGGAGGACTGATTAATTTGGCAGTTTCAGTAATAGTCGTCGTGACCGGTGGGGAAGTGCCCCGGATATCTCTCCGGTTGGTACTGTTGAAGCTGGCCAGTGCGGCATCCTTTTGTTGTGGGGTAAATATGTAATTGGAACAACCAAAAAAATAATTCATAAAATTATTGGTTTGGGGTTTGACCAGTTTGCCATTAGGATCCATGGCTTGCAGGGAATAGGAACAACTATTGGCTCCGAAATTGTAATCCGCCGGAGTATCACAAAAACCATCACCCACGTTTTTGGGTCCGCAATTGGAACTGTCAGCATATTCGTTGATGGTTATACCGTCTGGGGCAAATATTTTTACCGGGTTGCCGTGTTTGACAGGATCCCAGGCTTCACTATCCCATCCATGGAAAGTATGTGGAAGGCTGAGATAATGACCAACTTCATGCGGTGCGACTCTTACATCCGCAATATATTCTTTCTGGATTACAATAAAATCACTGGACGAACCGGGAGGGCCGGAGTAATAGCCTGCGACGCCATCCAGGATCTTATGGGTAATGAAAATATTGATTGCTGTTTTATCTTTATTCAGTTGAATCTGTAAGGTTCCCCCTGAAGATCGTGGTGATTCAGCAATGGTAGAATTATTGAGTTGTTTTAACTCTTTAATATAAAATTGAAGGTCGATATCTTTATAGGCTACATTCAATTGGCAAATCATACGAAGGGCATTGAGGGGAGAGACAGCACCAGTCCCGTCGTTGAGTGCTACCAGGAAAACTTTAACCGGGATATAATTAACCGCACCCCGTTGAAATTGAAAATTTTTAAACGTTTCACGGTTTCTGAGCATTTCCTGCTTTATATCTTCCAGATATTCTGTACCACATACACCGATCTTTTGCTCCTGGGAATAAACGGTATGAACAAAACATAACCAAACTACTAGTTGAATTAATTTCATGTGTCTTACAAAATTAACAGAAATTATCAATCTAAAACCCGAATAAGCTGCTAATATCTTTGTCGATTGATCTGCTCGGCTTAAATTTGTAGCCGAAAAATTATATTAAATAAAAGTGTAATATGAGTAAAGTTACCGTTATCGGGGCTGGTAATGTGGGTGCGACCTGTGCCAATGTGCTGGCTCACCAGGATATTGTCAATGAAATTGTCATGCTCGACATTGCCGGGGATATGGCAAGAGGAAAAGCACTGGACACCTGGCAGCAGGCACCCATAGACGAATACAGCACCCGGGTAAAAGGCACAGATAATTACGCAGATACTGCCGGTTCGGACATCGTTATCATCACTGCCGGGGTACCCCGAAAACCCGGTATGAGCCGGGACGACCTGATTTCAACCAATGCAAAGATTGTCAGCGGAGTGACCAGGTCTATTCTTCAACATACTCCGGATCCTATCCTGATCGTCGTATCGAATCCTTTGGATGTAATGACTTATGCCGCTCAAAAGACCTCAGGGCTTCCAACATCCAAGGTTATGGGTATGGCGGGGATTTTGGATACGGCCAGGTACCGAGCTTTTCTGGCTGAAGCGCTGCAAGTATCTCCAAAAGACATACAGGCCGTATTGTTGGGCGGACATGGCGATACTATGGTTCCCTTACCCCGCTATACTACCATAAGCGGCATACCTGTTACAGAACTCATCGACGCTGAAGCCCTCCATGCCATCGTCGAACGCACCAAAGGGGGTGGGGGAGAATTGGTAAAACTAATGGGAACATCTGCCTGGTATGCTCCTGGTGCAGCGGCAGCACAAATGGCGGTCGCTATACTAAAAGATGAAAACCGTATTTTTCCTTGTTGTATCCGTATGGAAGGGCAGCATGGGTTGCAAGACGTCTATCTGGGCTTGCCGGTAAAACTGGGAAAAGGGGGTATCAAACAAATCATTGAACTTAAACTCAATGAGGAGGAAATGAAATTATTGCAGGCGTCTGCGGCCTCTGTCAAATCGGTGATGGATGCTTATGATGCACTGGGTCTCTGAATTTTAACATAAGGATAGTATCTCAGGCCAAATGGTCTGCGTTAATCTTCTGATTTACCATGATAAGGCCCTTAATGTTCTTTTTGATTTTATTCTGCTTTAAAGCATATCCCCAATCCGGCATGTTAACCGGAGCGGATTTAAAACTGGTCCAGAATATTGAAGATACGATCGCCGTATTGGCCAGGGGGGTTATGAATGCTGAGAGTTCAGATGAGAGATTATATGCCTGTCATGAAATGATCCCGACCCTGGTCAGAGCCTTGAAAATAAATCACTCTTTTGACTATCCGTTCCCTCGTTTGGAAACGGTATCCATCACCTACCCTCCGGACAGCAGCTTCAGGATTTTCACCTGGCAATTAAAAATCAGCGATGGTGAATTTAAGTATTATGGGGCGCTTCAATGGAATCAGCCCGTATTAAAATTGGTACCTCTCGCAGATAGGTCGGATGAGCTGACTGACCCCGAAGTCCAGCTATTAAAACCGGCTAATTGGTATGGAGCAGTTTATTATAATATCTATCCATTTAAACTTTCTGATCAATCGCAGGCCTGGCTATTGTTTGGTTATGATAGTTATGCGGTGAACGACAGAAGAAAAATCATAGACGTGATGACTATGAAACAAGGCAATCCGGTTTTCGGAGCACCGGTTTTTAAAATGAACAAAAATTTAACCAAATCGCGTATCATATACCAATTCAGTGCCGATGCTGCGGTCAAAGTCAATTTTGATGAACAGGAAAACATGATCGTCTGTGACCACCTGACCAGTCAACAAGGACAGTTACCCAGCCAGGGTAATACTATGGTCCCCGATGGCTCCTATGAAGGCTTTAAACTTGAAAAAGGGTACTGGAAATATATAGAAGAAGTCTTTCCTTCTGGTAATGCCCAGAATCAAAGGGCGTTTCGCAATAAGCCGGCAAAAGAACCACCACCGGATGACCTCCAACCCAAGAAACAAAAGAATTGACCCTTTTTGGGCTTTACCTGATACCACCAAGATCTGCATTCCTCCAATCAAAAAGTGCCAAATATCCTCTGATTTTCAAGGTATTAAAAAAATTTATATTATAA
>JAWXBI010000166.1:0-20024 GCA_034439915.1 Saprospiraceae bacterium
GAACGGAGCAACCTCAAATTCGGTCTAACTTGCAGAAAATAAATATTTTATAAAAAATTTCCTCATTTCGAGATAAAATCAGAAATTTGCAGCCGGATAAAATAGAAACTTAAATTTTTTTGTAATTAATTAAAAACCAATAACTAATGAGAAAAGCTGATCTGGTCGCCATGATCTCAGAAAAAACCGGTGTACCCAAAGTGGATGTATTGGTAAGTTTGGAAATGTTTTTTAAAGAAGTAAAACATACTCTGGCAGAAGGTGAAAATGTTTATATCAGAGGTTTTGGTTCCTTTATTATAAAAAAACGCGCACGAAAAATAGGAAGACATATCAAAAAGAATGTGGCTATCGAAATACCTGAACATTTTATTCCATCCTTTAAACCGGCGAAAGTTTTTGTAGAGCAGGTGAAAAATAAAGTGACTCAAATGCCTGAAACTGAGGAAGAAGAATGAAACCTTCTTTCCTGTTGATCGCTTCGGTACTCCTGTTTATTATACTTTTTTTTGGATTTAGTAAAATCCCGCCGGAAGTAAGAAACCCTGAAAAGTCAGGTGTTTCAGAAATTGAAAATGTCGATTTATTAGCAGAAACCAACCTGATCAGGGATAGTTTAAATCCTAATGACCGGGACTACCTGGACTTGATGGAAAAACAAGTGGAGGCTGCTCCGGATGATTCATCTAAACGAATGGGATTGCAACAGCTTTCCGCTTATTGGTATCGCATGGGTTATATCAAAATAGCTGCAGAATATGCCCTCCGGATAGCTAAATTATACCCATCTGGTGAGACCTGGTCTATTGCAGCATCCAATTTTGTATTGGCTGCCAGGCAAGAAACACTGGCTCCTGAAAAAAAATCCGATGCTGTAGAAAAAGCCAAAGCCGCTTTTCTTCAGGCTAGTCAGGTCGATTCTGCCAATCTCAACCACCGGATCAATTATGCCCTGTTGTGCACCGATTTTCCATCCAAGGATCAACCCATGGAAGGGATATTGCAACTGAGGGAGCTCAATGAAAGATATCCGGAAAATGTTCCTGTCCTGTATCACCTGGCCCGGTTGGCCGTTCAGACCAATCAATGGGATAGGGCAAAAGAAAGATTGACTACGCTCCTGACACTCGATCCTGGTCATCAACGCGGAATTTGTTTAATGGCCACGGTCGCCAAACAGGAAGGAGATAAAAAAAATGAAGCCTATTGGTCAGCAAAATGTCAAATTGAAAACTAATGTTACCCGTTTTTGGTTATAACAACCAGTGCGAGTATCACTTAATAATAATATTTTAAAATTTAAATTTAACACATGCCTTGCGGTAAGAAAAGAAAACGCCATAAAATGGCAACGCATAAACGTAAAAAACGCTTACGTAAAAACAGACATAAAAAGAAATTGAGATAGTGATTTCATAAGCTTACTGGAATAGGAGAGGGCCCGGTCCCTCTCAGTTTCATTTCATCTTTAATTATTCGCTCCTTCCCCGGAAGGTCATCTTGCCGGGAGCTATTCCAAGAGGCTAAGTTTAATTCAAATTAAAATGGAGCGTGAACTCATTATCAATTCTACTTCCAAGGATGTAGAAATCGCTTTTTTGGAAGACGGCAAACTGGTAGAACTGCACCATCAACAATCGGATGAAAATTTCCAGGTAGGTGATGTGTTTTTAGGATCAGTGACTAAGCTTATGCCTGGTCTTAATGCCGCATTTGTCAATATTGGCCATTCCAAAGATGCTTTTTTGCATTATACCGATCTGGGACCTACCCTGATGTCTTTTTTGCATTTCGCGGATAAAGCCATCCAGGGCAAACTCAATACCCATTTGCTGGACCAATTTCAGATCGAACCTGAAATCAACAAATACGGTAAGGTCAATCAGGTGCTCACCCGCAAACAAAACATACTGGTTCAAATCCTGAAAGAGCCGATCTCTACTAAAGGGCCAAGGCTTTCCGGTGAGATCACCATTCCAGGCCGGTTTATGGTGTTGACTCCGTTTATCGACCAGGTAGCAGTTTCCAAAAAGATAGAAGACCAGGAAGAAAGAAAAAGACTGCAAATCCTGGTAGAATCTATCAAACCAAAAAACTTTGGGGTCATTGTACGCACTGCCGCTGCAGGTAAAAAAGTAGCCGATCTGCACGAAGAAATCAGCGACCTGGCCCAAAAATGGGAAACTATACATAAACAGTTGTATAAAGCAAGGGCACCAATGAAGTTGTTAAGTGAGCTAGACAAAACATCTTCCATGCTCCGGGACCTCCTCAATGCGTCCTTCAACAAAATCATTACCAATGACAGGGACTTGTATCAAAACATCAGGGCCTTATTACAAAACATAGCCCCTGAACAAACCAAAATCGTCCAACACTATAAGGGTGACCGACCCATCATGGAACACCTCGGTGTAGCCCGTCAGATCAAATCCTCTTTTGGTAAGACTGCTACCATGGCTACCGGAGCCTACCTGGTCATCGAACATACCGAAGCCATGCATGTGATTGATGTCAACAGCGGCCCTAAAATGCAAAAAACGGACCAGCAGTCTGCGGCACTGAGTGTCAACCTGGAAGCAGCAGCGGAAATTGCCCGCCAACTAAGATTGAGAGATATCGGCGGCCTCATCATCATTGATTTTATTGATATGAAGAGCCAGGAGCATAAGAACCATCTCTATAAAATGGTGAGGGAATATATGTCATCTGACCGGGCCCAGCACAGCGTCCTGCCGTTAAGCAAGTTTGGCTTGATGCAGATAACCCGTGAACGGGTAAAACCAGCAGTTAATATCAATACCAATGAGCTTTGCCCCACTTGCGGGGGTACTGGCCAAATCCAACCGTCTATTTTAATCACGGACGAAATCGAACGCGACCTGGAGTTTATCGTTGAAAACCGGCCAAAGACCCGGATCGTCCTGGAAATCCATCCATTTATCTACGCTTTTCTGACTAAAGGATTCTGGAACCGGCAAAGACAATGGTGGTGGAAATACAAACGATGGATATCTATACGGTCCAACGACAATATCGGTCTGACCAAATATAAATTATTTGATGAAAATGAAGACGAAATCAGGATGAACTGAACAGGAAAAATATTTTAAGTGAAATTCTGAAGACAGGTTTCAAATTTAGGATCTATTCTTATACTTCATTAATTTTAGGTTGGAAATTGAAAAAATTATGAAGCCTATGAAATACGCTATATTGATACTCTTACTGATTGTTGGATCGGGTTGCGCCAAGATCTATTACACTCCCGACGCAAAAAGCCTGGCCAATAGACATCAAAAAATTGCTATCCTGCCACCCAGGGTGTCAATTACTCCGCGTAAAAAATCCGATCCAACAGAGTTGGTCAATCAGCAAAAAGTGGAGACCAAAAATTTTCAAGTGGAAATTTACAGTTGGTTGCTGAGACGTAAAATGCAAAACAAGATCAACGTAGAAATCCTTGATCTGGAAACTACGGAAGCTAAATTGTATAATATGGGATATCCTGGTGAAAAAGTCCAGACCCCTTCCGAATTGGCGGAAGCACTGGGGGTAGATGCAGTAATGACATCAACTTTTGCGCTTTCAAAACCGATGTCCGAAGGAGGTGCTATTGCATTGGGAGTTATCCTGGGTATATGGCCCGCAACAAATCAAGTGCTTGTGAACCTGGAACTCCATGATAAGAATAAAGAAAAATTGATCTGGAGTTTTAACCATAAATTATCAGGATCTACGTTTAGCACACCTGCTATCTTGGTTGATGGTATGATGAGAAGGGCGAGTAAAAAAATGCCTTATACTATAGCTAACTAATACCAGCACCAAGCGTAACATTGGTACTTTAATTTCTTTTTTTGTAGTTAAATCTTATTGAATGAATTTAAAGTTTCAACCGAGATCAGATCACTTTTCACCTGCATGCTTCGGGTATTAATCTGTCCGCTCAACTGGGGACTAGGCCATGCTACCCGATGCAGGCCTATAATAGATTTACTTACTGCCCGAGGGCATGAGGTACACTTGGCTGGGGATGGGCTTTCCATTCAAATCCTAAAAACCAATTATCCGGCTTATCCGGTTCATTCCCTCGCTCCCTTAAACATTCAATATGGAACTGATTTTTGGGCCCGTCTAATGGTCCAGATACCAACCCTGATCTTTTGGGTGGTAAAGGATAAAATTGAGATAAACCGGCTTCAGAAATTATTTCAATTTGACCTGATTATATCGGATTCCCGACCAGGGTGCACCGTAAGCGGGGTCAGTTCGGTGTTTATTATTAATCAACCTTCACCGATAATTCCGATACAGGTGGTACAATGGCTGGTGCATCGGGTTTTGAGACGCTGGTATAAAAGAATTGACCGATTATGGATACCGGACCAGGAAGGAGATATAAACTTGAGTGGAAAATTAATTGAGTTGCCTTCATCCGTACCCACAAAACGCATTGGTTTTCTTAGTGTTCTGGAAAATGAATTTTCGGAGGCGATTCAAACAAACCCTGGAAAAATAGTTGCCATTGTATCGGGTCCGGAACCTGCACGCAGTGATTTTGAAAGGGCACTGTTGTATTGCCTTGCCAACCAGGATGCGCTTATCGTTGGGGGAAGGCCAGACCTCTCGATACTAACCAAAGGTTATTCCTCTTTTATGGATGCCATGGAGCTGGCAAAACAAATTAATGAAGCTGAATACATTATTTGCCGTGCCGGCTACAGCACCCTCATGGACCTGGCTGCTTATCATAAAAAACTTGTCCTGGTACCAACTCCGGGGCAAACGGAACAATTATATCTCGCCCGCCAAATCCAGGATAAAAAACAAGGAATCATCTGGGACATGCATCAGGTTACCTGGAAAACCATAAGGTCTGAAGCCGATCAAATGTTTCCTTTCTATATAAAAAACGATCCATTGCTGCTGGTCCATGCCATCGAAGAAGTAGAACGATGGTGTTCCGGTTCAGAAAGTGGTATTTAAAAATGAAATTAAACTTAAACCCCGATCTTTATAACTTGTCTTAATTTGCAGGTATGATCCGTATAATAGGTATGTTGGTTTGTTTAGGAGTGGCATGGTTAGCCCATTCACAAAACACCCGCTATGGAATTAAACTGGGTCCTTCGGTTGGATTTCAAAGGTGGAATTATTTTCAAAATGATCCATTGTATAAATACCATGGGGACCTTTGGATTGAATCCTACCAGGATGAAGACCCCTTTTCCATATTTGCTCAGCTGGGATATCATCGAAAAGGTAGCGCTACGAGGTTTTACGGTCCCATTCAGATTGATAATCAGATTTATGATATACCTGCAAATGAATTTATTTTTAATAATCTGTCACTGCAGGTAGGAGTTAAGAAGAAATTTCCCTGGGGTGGGGTATTAGGATATTATGCCTTTGGATTAAGAGGGGAGTATACGGTTTCCACCAACCTGGACCTATACGATCGGATCAACCAATTTGTGCCGGTTTATCCCTTTAATGCTGCAGTGAAAAGGGTGTTGGCCGGTTTTACCCTTGGGGGTGGGGTGGAACTGCCTTTCGGAGCGCTGGCCGGCAGCGTGCTGGAACTTAATATCTGTCCTGACCTGACCAAACAATACTATCAACCTCAAATCAACAATATTATTGACATTTACCAACCTGGCCAGACCACCATGATACCAGAAAAAAGTATCAAAAATCTGACCCTCGAACTTTCCCTGGGCGTTTATTTTACCCGAAAAGTAATTTATATCGATTAATTTTTATAGCCTTTAATTGTCTCACAATCAACCTTATAATTTTTTATAACGTAATTATACGTTTTAAAATTAAAAAATTAGTTGACAAACGCATTCTGGCGTTGTATATTTGATTCATCCAAACCAAATTGTTTTATGCGCAAACGATTAACCAAAGCAGAAGAAGAAATCATGCAGATTATCTGGTCCAAGGGAAGGGTATTAGTCAGTGATATCCTGGATGAGTTGGGTGAGCCCCGACCCCCTCATAGCACCATTTCATCCATTGTCCGTATTCTGGAAAAAAAAGGGTTTGTAAACCATAAGGCATATGGCAGGACCTATGAATATTTTGCGGCTATCCCCAAGGAAGAATACAGTAAACATTCTGTAAAAGACCTGATAGCGGAATATTTTGGAGGATCCGCCAATCGATTGGTTTCCTTTTTGGTACAGGAAAACGACCTGAACCTGAAAGAATTGGGCCAACTAATGGAGGCCTTGGAAAAAAATAAAAAGAAAAAGTCATGATCACCTGGATATTGCAAAGCAGTCTATGCTGGTTATTTTTCCTGTTAATCTATAGGACCTTTCTGCAGAAAGAGACCTTTTTCAGGTTCAACCGGTATTATCTGATAGGGACCTTGCTGTTGGGGGCAATTATTCCTTTAATCAGATTAATCTGGGACCAGTGGACGATGCAGGACAAAGACCTGCCGGTATACGCTGCTTTTCAAGGTACTGCCAGGATTCTGGAATTTCAGTTCAATTCACCAACCGGTCTAAGCGCCATAGATTGGTTTGCCATATTGAGCCTGATCTATTGGGCTGGTGTGGTTGTTAGTTTCGGGTTACTGGCCAAAGAATGTATCGGAATCCTGCGGCTTATCCGGACCTGTCCTAAAAAACGGATGGGGGATTACATTCAGGTTGCCACGGACTTTGAACACCTGCCATTTTCTTTTCTCCGTTTTATTTTTATCAGTGACAAGGTAAAATTTAAGGACAAGGAATTGAATCGTATACTCCGGCACGAAACCAGTCATGTCACGGACTGGCATACGCTGGATGTATTACTCGTTGAACTCATTTCCGTGATGGCCTGGTGCAGCCCTATGGTTTATTGGTACAAAAAATCCATCCGCAATACGCATGAATATCTTGCAGACGCGCTGGTCACCAGGTCGAATGACAAAAACAGTTATGGCCGTTTGCTGATAGACCATTCCCAGCGTGGTCTGCATATGGCTTTGGCCAACCATTTTATTTACTCACAATTAAAAAACAGAATCAACATGATGATGAAATCAAGATCCAGACCTGTTCAAGCCTGGAAATATACTTTAATAATACCTATGTTATTTATATTGGGATTGTTATTTGCGTACAAATCAGATGTAATGTATCATTCTGATCCGACACTGGATTTAATCCATCCGGAAGAAATAGGGTCAGACTCTGTTTATACCGAGGTCGACGTTATGCCAGGGTTTCCGGGCTGCAAACATTTAAGGTCTGAAGCGGAGCAATCTGATTGTTCGTTACAAAATATGATCACCTATTTATCAAAGACCACCCGTTATCCCGGCTCCGCTCGTCAATTGGGTATACAAGGAACGGCTTTAATCAGTTTTGTAGTCAATACGGATGGTTCATTGACTGAATTCGAATTACTTAAAGATCCAGGTCAGGGTACCGGCAGCGAGGCCTTGAGGGTTGTAAAGGGAATGAATGAACTCCCGGAACGATGGACCCCGGGTGAAGTGAATGGAAAAGCCGTGAGGGTAAAAATGACCCTGCCGGTCAAGTTTAAATTGGATATACCTTTGAAACCCGTATCAGGGTCGGAGAAAATAAATTTTTCCGGACAGGCTATATATATACTAAACGGAGACCGGGTTACACTGGACGAAATCCAAAATATATTGCCTGACCAGATAACCTCTATCCATGTATTAAAAGATCAAAAAGCCATAGACCAATATGGGCCTGAGGGTAACTTGGGCGTTATCGAAATTTTAACCAAACCGAACTATTTTGTGAATGGCGAAGAATCCACCAAAGAGCTAGTGGATAAAATCCCTTTAGATCAGATCACTACCATGGATGTAGTTAAATACGGGAAAAAAGAAACGGGTATCGTCAATATCCGAACCACAGTCGATCCGGATCCGGCATTAAATGAAAAAACCTTAAAAATGCTCGGTGACGAAAAACGTTTACTGGTATTGGATAATAGTCCTATCAAACTGGAAACCCTCCTGACTATAGCTTCAAAAATAAAATCCATGCACCAACTGGAAGTAGAAGAGGCCATTACAAAATATGGCGAAGTTGGGAAATACGGGGCAATGGAATTCTCAACCGAAACTGAATGGGCGGAGCGAAAAGTATTTCAGGAAGTTGATGAATCTCCACAGTTTCCCGGCTGTGAAGCGTTGACCAATCCTGTTGAAAAACAAACCTGTACCAATGAGAAATTGATTCAATATTTATACTCCAGAATATTATATCCCAAAACAGCTAAGGAGAATGGTATTGAAGGCAGGGTGGTGGTTTCCTTTGTGGTCACGGAGGAGGGTAAACTACTCGATGTGAAACTGGTGAACGATATCGGTGGAGGTTGTGGGGAAGAAGCCTTAAGGGTTGTCAACAGTATGCAGGAAATGGATCAACGGTGGATTCCGGGCAAGAAAAATGGACTGGCAGTGGCTACGGAATTTAAACTTCCACTCCATTTCAGATTACAACCTGCCGCTAAAGCGCAGTCTTCGGAAAATCCAGGACAACAATCATTTAGTAAGGTTGAAAATTCTCCGGTCAGGTTGATACCCAATCCGAGCTCTCACCAGGTGGAAGTGGTATGGGATAAGAGCGGATCTGTGCTGGTTGAAATTTATGATATAACTGGTAAACGAATGCATACCAGCAAATGGGCAGCGTTCAATGGACGTCAGGTCATCGATATCAAAACCTTTAGTCCGGGTACCTATATCGTAAAGGTGTTTCAGGGAAGGCTGAGCCAGGAACAAAAACTGATCATTCAGTAGCTGATTATTGTTTTAGTGCTGGCCTGGAACGCACTTTAAATTGCCATCCGGATGTCTCGGCAAATAATCTGATCATATCTATAAAATCATTTCCCTGCGTAGCGGCCTCAGCAAGTAGAGTACTTGCTGAGGCTTTTTTACGGATCAGTTCTTTGGCATCGGTTTGTATCTTATTGTAATCCGTTTCACTGAACGAGGTAAACAGCCCTTCGCTGATATCGTAATAATCCAGGTCATGATCAATGGAAAGGATTTGGGGATCCGGCAATTGGTTTATGAACACGGTTTTGCTCGCCTGGTCTGCTTCAATATTTAATTGTTCCAGATCAAATCCAACCGACACCTTGGCCTTGACTCTGACGATTACTTTTTTCTGGAATGGGTAGAGGTCAAAGTATTGAAAACTTTTATTTTCATAAAGTTCAGAAAAATAACCTTCTACCGTTGTGAGCTTAGATACTTTTTGAATACGCTCGAGTAACACTGTGGCTGATTCTTCGGTATGGACTTTGGTCCGCGTTGACCACCATTGATAGGCTGTCCAGGCACCAAATGCCAGGAGTGCAAACAGCAGGAAATAAATAAGAAGCCTAATTTTTTGAATCATTACCCGGAAGATGAAAAGAATATTTTAATCCTTTGAATTCAGATAAAACCGCTTTTACCGAACCCACTGAAACGGGTGATTCTATCATCAGCGGGACCTGGTTTTCATCCGCGCTGGCCCAGATGTGCATTCGGTCATTTTCTTTAAACACAGAACCGGCAATGACCTGAGGGCTTAAATGATGGGTTCGGTATCTGCCCAGTTTATGAATTTTTTTATCATTATTCACGCCATAATATACCAGATTGAGATTATATTCTTTATTGTCCAGGAAAATATTTAAGGGCAATAAACTTTCTTTTTTAATCTGATGAAAGTCGTTCGTCCGTATGGAATAAACCATGGCCAATAGGTCCCGCATACACCCCTTAAGGGTATGGACATTTTGTGTGGCGGTTTCTTCTGATTTCCCAGTCCACGATTTTAACTGCTGGCCGTTTTTATCAAATTCAATTTTTTCAAAGTAACGGTACTTACCTTCTTTGATGTCCCGTGTAAAACTTACCGGCAACAAAGTGGATTTATCCACAATGGATTCAAAGTAATCGTCTGCTTTGAAAAACCACTCATAAGAAGAATAGGTACGACCCCTGGCTGTTAATTTATATTTTTCGCCAAGATCCTCCACATTAAAGACTACTTCCCCTGCTGACAGCCATATAAAATTCCAGTTGTAATAAATCTTATAAGTCAGTTGTTCCCCAGAGATGAAGGTATTGTTTTTCGCATCGCACCTTGGGTCGAACGCCATGCTGACCGGGGGAGGAACAGCCAGGATTCTGGAAACGACCAGTGGTATGAGAAACATTGCCGAGTATTTCAGAATCGCCATCATCGTGTCATTCCTGATTTTTGATAATTAACAAATGGGAGGAAATCAAGTTCACCAGAGATTTTAGCACCCATATATATTCTGCAAAATTAAGGCAATACCTCCAATAGTTTAACAGAACGGCAAAGGAAGACCGGGATATCAATGGGGAGTAGCGGGTTTTCAGCGGGATATTCATAGGGCAACTATCTGAGTTTACTAATATCGTAATGAACGGTAAATGACAAGGTCATGGTTTGAAAACTAACCCTGCAACGGCTATAATGGTTGGTTCAGCGGCAATGGGAATGAATAACACTAAACTCACTGTCAGTCCTTTGGAGTAAAAAACCGAATTAAATAGCCAAAGTCCCTGCCCGTGTGCTGAAAGCCCTGGATTGGAGGATATTGCTGCAAATCAATCGCTGATTTTCCCATCATACTATTATACGTAAAACGGCCGCATTTGCTTGTTAAGAAGGTGATAAAAAAATGCGTTAAGGACAAATTGAACCAAAAAACCCGGAAAGCGGAAGGTCGTTTGATATGAAAATAATATTTAATATAAATTTTGTATAATTTCGGGCTTTCAGGATGGCAATAAAATCTTATGCGGACCGGATATTGGGGGTGGATCCCGGCACCCAATTTTTGGGGTATGCGTTGATTGAGCCTACAACCACAGGGATCCGGGTTTTGTGTATGGACACGATAAGGTTGAAAGATGCCGGGGACCACCAGGACAAGTTAAGAGAGATCTTTTTACAATTACAGGACCTGATCGAAATATACAGGCCGGGTCAAATGGCCATTGAAGCACCTTTTTTTGGAAAAAATATCCAGGCCATGCTGAAATTGGGCAGGGCACAGGGGGTGGCAATAGCTGCGGCGATTACGATGGGTTTAAAAATTTATGAATATTCACCCAAAAAAATAAAACAAGCAGTCACCGGCAATGGAAATGCGGCAAAAGAACAGGTCGCTGCCATGTTGGTCCATATTATCAAACAACCCATACCCACCGGTAACCTGGATACTACGGATGCGCTGGCGTGTGCCATCTGTCATCATCACCAGGGAGGGCATTTAACCGGGAAGGTCAATAAGTCCTATGGCTCCTGGAAAAATTATGTGCAGAACAATCCCGCTAAAATAAAATCGTAGCGAAAATCTAATTAAAATAATTGTTGATCTGATCTGCCGTCTCACTCAATTCCTCCGGGCTGAGACGGAGCTTGGGACGTGCAAAATTCATATCCTCAACAGAATTCATTGGGATCAAATGAATGTGTGCGTGCGGTACCTCGAGCCCGATGACACAGACTCCTATCCTGCGGCAGGAGATAGTAGATTTGATTGCCCTGGCCACCCACTTGGAAAAGATCATCATATCGCCAAGTTCAACATCGTCCATATCAAAGATATAATCCGTTGCTCTCTTAGGGACTACCAGGGTATGCCCAACGGCCAGTGGATTAATATCCAGGAAAGCGAGAAAGTCATTGTTCTCGGCAATTTTATAACAAGGAATCTCACCGGAGATTATTTTGGAAAACAGGGTAGCCATATATTAAATAGCAATTCCTATGATTTCGAATTCGAGTTTTCCATTCGGGGTAGATACCTCCGCCGTTTCACCTACATTCTTACCCAACAAACCTTTGCCTATCGGTGAATTAACACTCAATTTTCCTGATTTAATATCCGATTCAGCCTCCGAAACCAGTTTATACGAAATATCCTTTCCGGTTTTTTTATTCCGAATAGTGACTTTGGATAGAATGCCTACTTTAGAAGTATCGATTTGAGATTCATCTACCAATTTGACGTTGACCAGTTTTTTCTCAAGATCATTGATTTTAAACTCCAGCATACCCTGGGCATCTTTTGCAGCGTGATATTCTGCATTTTCAGAAAGATCTCCTTTTTCCCTGGCTTCGGCGATAGCTCTGGCAATATCCCGGCGACCATTTCCTTTAAGTTCATCCAACTCAGACTTTAATCGTTCAAAACCTTCAGGGGACATCAAAGTAAATTCCATAGAATGATTATATAAAATTAGAAAATAAAAAATTTATTAAAACGTATCCGGACCTGACATCCACAGGTCGTTTATCTTCCCGGTTGAGATATACGTTTTCATTGGTTTAATAAAATACAAAGAACGTTTTCAGTAGCTCCCAAAAACGTTCTTTGCTGGTTTTAAGTACTTGCAAATATAGTACTTTCCCGAACGATAGTCAATTATTTAAGCAGGGATAACCGGAGTCCGGTATCATACCGGAGCTTGGTATTGGTGTTATTCAAACCTGGGTACTATGCTTATATTGGGCATTCAAATAGAATATATGAAAGTCGTTTCACTCCTTGTTTTTATTCTTTTTTCATGGGAATCACCGGCTCAAACCATACCTCTTCCTGAGCACCCCAGGCCTGATTTCGAGCGGGAACGCTGGATCAATCTCAACGGCACCTGGGATTTTGAATTTGACTCACTGAATAAGGGATTGCAGGAAAGGTGGTTTTCAAATCAAAAATCATTTTCCAAAAAAATTGTTGTGCCCTTTCCCTGGGGTTCACCGCTCTCCGGGGTTCCGGATATTTCGGATATAGCCTGGTATAAAAGGATGGTAAGCATACCCACTGAATGGCAAGGTTCAAAAATATTTATTACGGTTGGAGCCAGTGACTGGGAATCCAGTTTATGGCTTGATGGGGTGTTGATTGGGTTACATCAGGGAGGGTATATGCCCTTCTCCTTTGATCTCACTCCGCATATCAAAGCCGGTCAACAACAAACCCTGGTCCTGCGGGTGGATGATAAACGCAGGGCATTCACGTTGTATGGCAAGCAGGGCTATGGCAATGCTCGGGGTATATGGCAGACCGTATACGTCGAAAGCCGTGGCAACACCTATATTGAATCCATTCAGGCTATTCCCGATATCAAGAAAAATTCGGTCACCATGAAGATCGGGTTTCCGCAGGTGGTGAATGCCAACCTTCCGGTACAAGTGAATATTCAGACACCACAAGGTGAAATAAAACAACAAACCATTGTAAATCAAGGTGAATCAAATGTAGCTATCGAAATCTTTTTGCCCAACGCGCGATGGTGGTCACTGGATGATCCCTATCTGTATTTTGTAAACATCCAGGCAGGGGAGGATAAAGTCACGACTTATTTTGGAATGAGGAGTATATCCGTGGTACCCTTGCCCGGAACAACTATACCGTATATCGCAATCAACAACCAACCGGTTTATCTGCAACTGGCTTTGGATCAATCCTATCATCCGGAAGGGTATTACACTTTTCCGTCCGATGAATTTATGAAACAAGAAATAATTCGAAGCAAATCTATAGGGCTCAATGGTATCCGTACGCATATCAAACCGGATCTGCCCCGAAAATTGTACTGGGCCGATAAGCTGGGGTTGCTCGTCATGGCGGACCTGCCGAACAGTTGGGGTGAGCCGGATGAACTGATGAAGAAGGAGTCCGAAACTACCTTACGCGAAATGATCCTAAGAGATTATAATCATCCATCCATATTTTCCTGGATTGTTTTTAATGAGACCTGGGGCCTCACACATAAAATAACCCAGAATGGCAAAACATCAAGTCAGTACCTGCCCTCTACTCAATATTGGGTGAGTTCCATGTATTATCTGGCCAAATCCCTGGATCCCACCCGTCTGGTCGAAGACAATTCCATTTGTTGCGGACGCGGGCACACCGAAACGGATATCAATAGCTGGCATGAATACCTGCCCGGTTGGGCCTGGGAGGATCATCTCCAGACCATTACTAAAAATAATTTTCCGGGGAGCACGTATCATTTTGAAAAAGGATTTGCGCAGAACAATCAACCCAACATTAATTCTGAATGTGGCAATGTATGGGGTTATGAAGGAAGTACAGGAGACGTGGATTGGAGTTACGATTACCACCGTATGATTAATTCATTTAGAAAATTCCCCAAGGTTTCCGGCTGGTTGTATACCGAACACCACGATGTGATCAATGAATGGAACGGGTATTGGAAATTTGACCGGACTGAAAAATTTACCGGCGTAGAAGAGCTGGTACCCGGAATGAAAATTAAAGATTTCCACAGCGCATATTATTTATCCACGGGCAACGAAATTGGTAGAACCGTTAAAGGCGGTGAGGTGGTATCCCTGCCGTTATATTTATCCATTTACAGTCCTCAACCGGTCAACAACAATCAGCTCGTACTGCATTACGAAATGCTCATGACGGATGCGGGAGGGGAGACGTCATCTATTTTAAAAGAAAAGAAAATATTGCCGGTACAACCATGGGATCAAAAAACACTGGATCCCTTATCGCTTAAAATGCCGGATTACCGGGGCCTGGCTTTATTGCGATTGTATTTAACGACGTATGCCGGAGATACCCTGCATCGGAATTTTTGTTTTTTTGAAATCCTTTCAGACAAGGATCCGGACCATAAATTTATTTTCGAGGTAAAACCCAATGCATTCACAAAACAACAATGGGATAAAAAACAATGGAATGTGATGGACGGACTTAAAGTCAATGGAACAGGAAAGGGATATTTTGAATATAAACTGCCGTTGGATAAAAAATCAAAATGGGGAAAAATTAATTCAGCAAACCTGGTGATGGAATTATCAGCCAAACAGGTTTTTGATAAGGATCTCGATTCCAGCTTTAACCAAAACCAGGACTATATGCTGGGATCAAGGGTCTCGTCCTCCAAAAACCCGAATGCATACCCGATGACGGATGAATCCAGGTTTCCATCGGAAGTGTCGATCCAGGTCGAAGGAAAGACCTTATTAAAAACCGTGTTACCGGATGATCCGGCAGACCACCGGGGACTGCTTTCCTGGCATCACCAATTGATGGATAAAAAATTACGTGAAGCGGGGTCGTATGGTTACCTTATAAACATTCCCATCTCAAAAAGTGTACTCCGCCGGGCGACAGCTCAGGGATTCCTGCGGGTAAAAATAAAATCGGAGGGGGAGGGAGGACTCGCCATCTATGGGTCTGAATTTGGCAGGTATCCGGTCAATATCAATTTGGTCCTCAATCATTGATTCAGCAACATTGAGCTGATTATATATGGTACTAAAAAATGCTCATCCGCATCAATACTTGAGATTTTATATAACTCGTAAGATGGCGGTGTTGGTTCAGAAAATCAGGCAGCTTTGTCCCAGGTAATAAACTAAAGAACCAACAGCATTTATAATACTATCCTTTCCATATAGCTTTTCTGATATATAAATGAGGGTATTGGGGGTATGATAAAATCAATGGTTCTTGCCGGAGAAAAATATTTTTTAATTAAGGATACATATATCCTCAATATAAATTATATTTGAACTTAAAATTTATTATCCACTAAAAATATTATTATGAAAAAGTTCTCTTCAGTTCTTGTGGTCATTTTAGTATTCTTTTTATCACATGTGCGGGGCCAGGATTCGTTGGCTTGTATAAACTCCAGGGCAGAAATCATTAAGGGGTACCATATTGGGGTGGTGCAGCCACTACTGTCCATTCACCAGGGCAAAATACAATATGTCAATCAGGTAGATTTTTATTCTATAGGATTTCCCCTGGGGATTACATTTAATACCAGCGGTAAAATGCTGGTTGATTTAGAATTCGTTCCATTTGTAAAACCTTACCTCAATGATGTAAAATTATATGAAGTAAATTTATTATTCCATCCAGGTATCCTGATGCCGCTCGGTGGTGGCTTTACTTTTGGACTCCGGGCCGCTTTTGAAATCGGGCAAGGTCAATTTGGATTTACCCCCCTGCTCAATAAATCGTTCAAGCTCAAAAGTGGAAAAGTATTTTTTCTGGAGGGGGTGGCCCCAGGGAGATGGGGGCCTGAAAAAGATTCTGGTTTCAGCCAGATACTTGGAATGCATATCGGGTTAGGATTTTAAACCCGGTATCAGCCATTTTTCTTATTGTTCAGTACGGTCTCGGATTTATCAAGTTCATTCGCCAGATCCATGATCGACTTTCTCTCGAACATTTCTTTCAGCAGGGGTTTGATGAGTTTGTATTTGAAATGTAGCGGACATGGATTAATTTCTGAACAATCTTTTAAACCGAGTACGCAACCTGTAATAACCGTGTCTTCCTCCAATGAAGCTAAAACACTGAGTACCGATTTCTTTTTTGAAGATTCTGTGAGATAGAATCCACCCTTCGGTCCGGTAATTGAACTTATGATGCCATTTTTTTTGGTTAGTTTTTGAAGGACTTTAGCCGTAAAGGATCTGGGAGACCCAATCGCCTTAGCTATCTGAGCTATTCCAATTTTGTGGTCTTGATTCGAATGCTGCGCGAGGTAGATCACAGATCTTAAAGCATATTCGGTGGACTTTGAAAACATAAATTTAGTAGAATACAAATATAGGAAAGTTTGAATGGACTTTGTGAGATTTTAAATAAAAGATATATTTGTCCTTAATAATGTCTATTTTTTATTACCGTACCCTTAAGCTTGCTTTTCAAGTAATTGAGTTTCCAATAGGCCTGCTGGATATTCGTTCTATTCTTTTCCTTCTCCGGAAAGAACGTGAAGAGTCTTGTTGTATAAGCCCTGTGTCACTATTCCGTGTTCGGGTCAATTTTACGCTCTTGGAGCTATTTAGCTATGTATTTGGGGATGGACTGAAGAATCCCGCAACAGATCGGTCTGTCAATAATCAAGCTAGATGGGCTGAAAAGGAGGTATTAAACTATTTTAATTCTTCCTGATCAGGACGAATAAAAGCGTCAAATTCAGCAGCTTGAAAATAATATTTGAGTTGTTATAAAACATATTTAATTATTCTCTAAAACAAATTTGCAATGAACAATACCGATAACAATAATTTAAATGGGGCACCTAAGGGCTTAAGTTATTTTATGATTACAAAAAACTGGAAATATCCCCTCCTGTTTATTTTCGTGATCAGTCTTTTAGGCGTGGGGATGATAGGATACCAGACTTATGTTGAAGCACCACCCATGTCTGGATTTAAATCACCGTCTGGCGAAACAATTATAAGTAAAGAAGATATTGTACGGGGACAAATGGTATTCCACAAGTACAATTTAATGGAGTATGGCAGCTTTTTCGGCGACGGCGCCCAACGTGGACCTGATTTTACCGCTGAGGCGCTGCACCAAATTACCGGGAGTATGATTAATTTTTCGATCGAAAAATTTAAGAAAGATAGGGGCTTTGAACCAACAGAAATGGATTTGAAAATTATCGAAGAAATGACCAGAAACGATTTGAAAAAGAATATGTACGAAAAAGAGAATGATTTAGTTAACATTTCTGAGTCTCAGGTATACGCTGTGGTAAAATTGGAATCGTATTATAAAGATTTGTTCTTTGAAAATATAGGAAAGAGACGCTTTCTCCCAAAAGGATATATTTCCAGTCCTCAGGAAGTAGCTGATTTAAGTAAATTTTTCTTTTGGGGCGCCTGGGTCTGTGTAACCGAAAGACCCGGATCCACTTTTAGCTATACACACAACTGGCCTTTTGATCCACAGGCAGGAAATACCCCTACTTCGCCAGTAATATTATGGAGTGTGCTGGGCTTGCTTGGTTTTGTTCTTGCCTGCGGTATAGTCCTGTATTTCATAGGCCAGTATAATCAACTGCCCAATAAATATTTTAAGCCTGCGACTAAAGATCTTTATACCACAGACAAGGTAAATAAATTTGTACCCACTCATACCCAAAGAGCCACATTTAAGTTCTTTTTTGTAGCTGTCCTGTTGTTTTTTATTCAGGTCTCAAGCGGCCTTATTACCATCAATGATTTTATTGATTATCTGGGTTATATCGGCATACATATAACTAATCAGTTGCCGGTTACCATTCCCAGAAGCTGGCACTTAATGCTTGCACTGTATTGGATCTCTACTTGTTGGATAGCCTCATCTATTTTTATTTTACCGATATTGTCAAAAGTTGAAGTGAAGGGTCAATTAAAACTAATTAATACTTTGTTCGTCCTGTTATTTATTTTGGTTGGAGGATCGCTTACAGGAATGGTCCTTGGTCCACTAAATAAACTAGGGGGTTGGTGGCATCTTTTTGGCAGTCAAGGTTGGGAATTTGTTGATTTTGGAAAAATATTCCAAGTGCTTCTGATGGTGATCTTTGTATTATGGGGAATAGTGGTATATAGAGGTATCCGTCCGGCATTGATTAAAGGAGAGCCATGGAATTTACCAAATTGGATTATGTATTCTGTGATCGGGATTCCGCTTCTGTTCCTTTCGGGTTTTGTAGCCAAACCAGAAACAAATTTTGTAATCGCGGATTTCTGGAGATGGATGGTAGTTCATATGTGGGTGGAGGCGTTTTTTGAAGTTTTCATTACGGTGATCATAAGTTATCTAATGGTTTTAATGGGCCTGGTGAGCAAGCAGGCTGCTATCCGGGTTGTGTATATCGCAACCATTCTCTTTTTAGGAACCGGTTTACTGGGAATATCCCACAATTTTTACTGGAATGCCAAACCAGTGGCAACTATGGCCTTAGGAAGTATATTCTCCACTTTACAGTTTGTTCCGCTGATTCTATTGACCGTGGAGGCCTGGAGATTTAAGAATATGCCCAAAATCGCTGTGGGGGCATTAGAGCATAAGGAACTTGGCAATTTTGGTTTTCCTTTGGTGTTTTTATTTTTAGTGGCTGTAAATTTCTGGAATTTTTTTGGCGCAGGCGTGCTGGGTATCATTATCAACCTTCCCATCATGAATTATTTTGAGCATGGTACGTACCTTACTGTAAATCATGCCCATGCCGCCTTGATGGGCGTGTATGGTAATATTTCTCTGGCTGCATTATTATTTGCTTCACAAATGATGATAAAACCGGAAAAATGGAATCACAAAATAGTGCTGTTTTCCTTCTGGTCAATAAATATCGGACTGATGCTGATGGTTATACTTGATTTGTTCCCGGCAGGAGTTATTCAATTTAAAGCCGTGGTGGAAAGGGGACTCTGGTATGGCAGGGACCATCAGTTTATTGAAGGAGGTATTTTTAAATCCTTAACCTGGTTGAGAGGTATCGGAGCAAGTATTTTCTTTTTCGGAGGTGTGATCCCAATCACCTGGTTTATTGTATCCAGGGCTCGGTCTTTAAAATCCCGTCAGTTGGAATTGACCGAAATCGCAGAAAAATCTCCTGATCTGGTTCCCAATCTTGAAGAAGTATTCTGATTATCTTGTTTAGAAAGAGAAGCCTGGTATCTGGTTTTTAATTATCGGATCCCAGGCTTTTTAGTTTTGTGGGATATTTTAACTTGAATTAGGCCAGGTTATAAAGTTAAGAAAGTTAAGTATAAGTGAGATCATTTTTAAGATTTAACCTAGTACTGAATTCAAAAAAACATCAAGTATAACTCCCTTGGACAAACCAATGATTTATATTCTATATCGTTTGTATTTTGTAATAATTTAAACCATTTGGTCTTTCAGGTAAACATTGGTTCAGAAGGATATCGTATCATTTCTTTAATCGTTTACTGCCTGAATTTTAACTCCTTGGTCTAAGTTGTTTTCCTTAAAATACGGGATCCAGCAGTCATTAATTTGGAGACCATAATATTACGCAATTATCGTTTTGTTTCTACGAGAACTAACTGCTTTAAAAATAGAACATCAATTTCATCCTGGTATATAAACAGTAAAATATATTATAAAAATAATTTATATTTTATTTTTATAATATGATCAAATGAATATCTTTGTAATATAAATAAGGACAAATATGTCTTTAAACA
>JAWXBI010000167.1:0-3865 GCA_034439915.1 Saprospiraceae bacterium
ACTTATTGTTGCCAACAAAGAACTTGCCTACCAGAACAAAGAAAAAGAAAAACGAGCAGCCGAATTGATCATTGCAAATAAAGAGCTTATTTTTCAAAATCTTGAAAAGGAAAAACGCGCCGGCGAGTTATTCATTGCCAACGAAGAATTGATCTTCCAAAATCACGAAAAAGAAAATAGGGCCTCAGAATTAATTATTGCCAACAAGGAACTTGCTTATCAAAATTTAGAGAAAGAAAAACGGGCGGCAGAATTGAGTATCGCCTATACAGAACTTGCCTATCAAAACGAAGAAAAAGAAAAACGGGCGGCAGAATTGAATATTGCCAATAAAGAACTCGTCCTTCAAAACATAGAGAAAGAAAAAAGCGCAACGGAATTAATTCGCATCAATAAAAAGCTTAAAGCAGCACAGGATGATATTATTAAGTTGAACGAAGAACTGGAACAAAAAGTAGTTCTGCGGACTGCACAACTCGTGGCCGGAAACAAAGAACTGGAATCCTTTTCCTATACCGTTTCCCATGATTTACGCTCCCCGCTACGTGCTATTAGTGGCTATGCAAAAATTCTGGAAGAAGATTATGCCGGGAAAATGGATATGGATGGAACCAAATCCCTTAAGGCAATTATGCGCAGTGCAAAAATGATGGGTGAGTTAATCGATGATCTGCTTTCATTTTCAAGGCTGGGACGCCAGCAAGTACTGGTAGAAGAGTTGAATATGTCCATGCTTATTCGATCCGTCCTCGAAGAACTTATACCCCAGAACAGCAATACAATTGAATTCCATATGGAGCTGCTTCCACCGGCTATGGGCGACCATTCGCTGATTAAACAGGTATGCATTAATTTAATTTCAAATGCCATTAAGTATTCGCAACACAAGCCAAAATCCATTATTGAAATTGGAGCCTATCCAAAAGTAAAGTATAATGATTATTATGTAAAAGACAATGGGGTTGGGTTTGATATGCAATACTACAATAAGCTGTTCGGGGTCTTTCAACGCCTGCATTCGCAGGAAGAATTTGAAGGAACAGGCATTGGCTTAGCTATTGTTCAGAAAATAATTCACCGACACCACGGGACCGTTTGGGCTGAATCAAAAATAAATGAAGGGGCAACTTTCTTTTTCAGCTTGCCCAATATTACTTGTCAAAAAATCTAACCTTATAACCAGATTAAAATTCTGTTTGTCGAGGACCGTTAGGATGGCCGCTATTTATGATCTGAAAACGTTAAAACGATAACCTAAATCCATACTGTCCAGAGTGTTGCCCATATGCGGGAATAGGTATACTTTTATTAAAATTACAACATGAAAAACGCCGCGATTATCCTCCTGTTATGCTCAATGATCAGCACAGGCTTTGCCCAGGAACTTAGGTTTGAGGTTCGCCCAACGTATTCGCGACCGGTAAATAAATATAAATTAAACGAAGCGACAACCCTGGTGGACATTAACCCTGGTTATCCTACCGCTTGGGTCACAGACTATGTCTCTACAGAACTTACCGTCACCAGCAATGGAAAGGTCATCAAAGCCACGGGGATCAATGCAACGTTGAGCACCGATCAAAAAAACATATTGGTCCTCGCCGACCTGGGTACAGACATCGTGGTGGATGTTAATTACCAATCTAAGAACTCGATCACCGGCCTGAAAAAACCGGACCAAATGCATTTTTCGATGTCCCTGATACCGGAAATCGAAGCCGAATACCAGGGCGGGACCCAGCTAATGACTCAATATTTAAAGGAAAATGCCATTGGTAAAATATCGGAGCTTGATGCTAAAAAGTTTGAGGGGACCGTCATAAAATTCACTGTCAATGAGGAAGGTGAAATAGCGAATGCCCGTATCTCCGCTGCTTCAGAAGATGAACACATTGACCTTTTATTGCTCGATGCAATTTCTAATATGCCCAAATGGAGGCCAGCAGCAAATTCTAATGGAACCAAAGTGAAGCAGGATTTTGTATTCAGCGTTGGTTTACCTGGTTTACGTGGTTGCTAAATATTTATGTTTCTGAAAGGGTATAGATACGCTCAATATCAGGGCTATTTTTTTCTTTTTATATTTTAATCCCATTTCAGGTATAATTTTGAGATAAGAATGACTGCGATGATCCCGCAGTTAATTGGACGATTTAGATTTGATTAATTTATCCGCCCATTCTAAAAAATACTTCATATTGGGGCTGTCGGTGTGTCCCCCATCATGTTGTCGCCAGGCCAGTTCCCCATCCAGCATACTTACATTGACCCCGGGTATTTTTTCCGTTTTATAATCATTTGAAACACCGAGATCCCTGGCACCAAGTAATTTATAGACAGGTCCCGCTGCAACGGCCGCCATATAACTTCCCTGATGGTCCAGCCATTTGGCATCCCCTTTTTCGGGAATACCATAGCTGATAAATACCGGTCGTGGTGCACACATGGCTATCAGCGCATGGGCATCTACCGGCAATTTATCGGCATGCATATCACCATACTTTCCTTCTGAAGCTCCATACTTTAGGTAGTTACCAGCCATCCAGTAATAGCCTCCACCGGTGAGGCTTTCAACCGCTTCTCCAAAATTTCTCCGGTGTAGAGTGGTCCCACCTTTACCCGAAGAACCGATCAGACCAAGTGCAAATCTGGATTCAAAAGCTAGGGTAACCAAGGCTGCCTTACCATACCTTGAGACACCTTCTATGCCGACCTGCCTGACATCTACCGCGGTATCTGTCGCGAGATAATCCATACCCCTGGCAGCCCCCCAGGCCCAAGCCCTCAAAGCACCCCAATCATCAGGTTTGCGTGGTTGTCTTTTGTTTACCAGTCCAATGATTCCCCGAGTGAGGCCTGCTCCATTATCCGCCTGTATGGAAACGGGATCGATATACACATAACCCCATCCATCAGCTATCAATTGTTGAGTAGAAGGTATGTCCTCTGCGACTGTGCTCTGAGGCTGAGGGAAACCTGATGACCCTATCCCTGCAGGGCGCACCAACGGACTATATCCGGGGTATTTATCCAAAATCGTTTTTATTGCCATATCCCTGGCAAGCAATTCGCACAGAGCATCATTGAGTTGATCAAAATCCTGGCGATTGGGCTGAATCGGATTGGGCAATACACTTGGACCAAACATCATAAGTACCGGTACCGGGCCCTTTGCATTGGCCGGAATAACCAGGGTAATTGAAATTTTGACATCAATCAATGGATAATCTGAATTATCCACCTGGCCAATTAATTGTTTGGCGATCACCGGAACTCTGCCAACAAATTCCCGCTCGGAAATAACTACTTTCCAATTGACTGTTGGAAGGTTTATTGGAAGCCGGCCATAGACTTCCCGCTCCATATCATCGGCAATTTCCGGGCGTCTTTCTTTCCAACATGATTCCGGTGTCGTCACCTTTTTCCCGTTTTTCAAAACTAAAACTTCTGGTAAATCCGGATAAGGGATTGGCTGTCGATTCATTGTAGTTGGCATGATTGGGTGCTGACTCATCACCACTTGGTCCCGGCCTGAGGCTTTTGATGCCAAGCTGGTCTATCATATTTTGACGATCCTGGTCTGCGGTAAAATTTACCGGAGGGATATGTTTAGGGGATTTTGGTTTTACATTTTGTGCAATAGAAATGAAGGATGTAAAAACCAGGGCATAGCTAATAACTTGTTTCATTTATTTACAAATTAATTTCTTTGGCGGATAAAAATATTAGTTGAAGTCCAGGGTGACTTCGAAGTCATCCCCTGACTTTAGGTATCATTTATCCGTTCTGAACGGGGATGCCGGCAACCCCTCTTTATTGTAAGATTAGCCCCAAACGGATTGTCGGCCCAGGCATATCGAACATC
>JAWXBI010000168.1:0-5105 GCA_034439915.1 Saprospiraceae bacterium
CGTCCGAGGGCTGCTTATGCCGCTATGGTTTCCCGATTGGATCAGGAAGTAGGAATTATCCTGGATGAAGTTAAAAAATCCGGTCAGGAGAAAAATACCTTGATCTTATTTATGAGTGATAATGGGGCTACTATTCCTGGCATCGGAGGAGCAGACACCCGGTTTTTTAACAGTAATTCCAATTTAAGAGGGTATAAAACAGAGCTGTATGATGGGGCTATCCGTGTGCCTTGCCTGGCATCCTGGCCCGGTAAAATTAAACGAGGGACCGTAAATCATTCCGTCATTGCTGCCTGGGATTGGTTGCCTACCCTTGCTGAAATAACGTCATCGAATCCCGGCCGGTCTGATCTGGATGGTATTTCTCTGGCCCCAGCACTATTTGAGAATAAATTATTGACCCCGGACCGCTATTTGTATTGGGAATATGCCTCAGCAGGAGGTATCCGTGCGATACGGAAAGGGGATTGGAAATTACTCTGGTTTACCAAAACCAGGGAAGGGCAATTGTACAATTTAAAAACAGATATCGGGGAAACGAATAATGTAATTTCGGAACAGCCTGAAATAACTAAACAACTTCTGGCATTAATGAAATCAGCCCATTCTACTTCAAGAATCATGGCATGGAACAAATATGAATAAAGCCGTTGTCAAAATACCCCCATCCTTTTATAGAAATATGGATGTCGTGGCGATTTGCCGCTCCCTGATTGGCAAAGTCCTGGTAACGCATATGGAAGGGATTAAAACATCCGGAATCATCGTAGAAGCAGAGGCTTACCGCGGCCCGGATGACAGGGCATGCCATGCTTTTGCCAACCGCAGGACGCCCCGGACGGAAGTTATGTATAATGCCGGCGGAGTGGCTTATATCTATATCTGTTATGGTATCCATCATTTATTTAATGTAGTGACCGGACCCAGGGACCATGCGCATGCGGTATTGATTCGGGCATTGGAACCTGTTGATGGAATGGAGACCATGATGGAGCGGAGGCAGCTATTTAAACCGGGAGACCCAAGACTGACCCGGGGGCCTGGTGCTTTATCCGTTGCCCTCGGTCTGACCTCTTCTTTTTCGGGCCATAGTTTGATCGACCCCCAATCCCGGATCTATATCGAAGACAGGAACATAAATTTTCCTCATGATCAAATCGCTGCAGGAACCCGGATAGGGGTGGAGAGCGCAGGTGAAAGCGCCCTCTGGCCCTGGCGATTTTATGTCAGAAACCACCCCAATGTAAGCGCCAAACGAACATGAACACGCTCTCTTCATTAAGTAAGATGTATTTGATCACTGCGGGATGTTGTGTGTTGATAGGGGCATATCTTTTTTTTATCAACGGCGCTGAACTGGGATCACCCGGCCAATCCTGTTATTTCGTTTACCTATTTGGTATTCCCTGTGCGGTCTGCGGGGGAAATCACGCCATTCAGGAAATGATGCGGGGAAGATGGTTTTCGGCTTTTCAGTTTAACCCATTGGCGTTTCTGATTATATGCCTGACTTTATTAATCAGTTTAATATTGACTTATGATTTTTTCTTTAAAAAAACAATCTGGCTGAAGTTTTTTTCCCGGGGCCAATCTATACTAAGGGAAAAGAAGTTTAGTTACAGCCTTGCTCTACTCCTGATTATCCATTGGTTTTTTAACGCTATAAAATATATGAAAGGATGAAAACCGTTTATTTATATCTGGGCACGTTGATGATTTATGTCCTGTTGGATTTATTATTTATCAATTTATTTGCCAAATCGTTTATTCAAAGACAGGTGGGCAGTTTGTTGGCGGTGAAGCCGAATTGGATAGCCGGATTGATCTTTTATTTCATTTTTTCCGCAGGAATTTTACATTTCGCGGTCATGCCTTCATTGAGTTTAAAAGCTGCGCTTTGGAACGGGGCTTTCCTGGGTTTATTGTGTTATGCAACGTATGAATTGGTCAATAAAGCCTTATTGACCGGATGGCCCTGGGCTTTGGTCCTTGTCGATTTGATTTGGGGCGTCGTCGTGGGGTCTTTGACAGCCGGATTGAGTTGGTATATTCGCAACCAGTGGATCAACTGAGAAAAATAATTTTGACAAATAAACCATGGCATTCGATCTTTGCGTTAATAAAGGTGTAGCTCCGGCTGCCTAACATGATAGTGATCAGTAAAGAATCCCGCTGGAAATACTATGTGGCTTTTGCAGGAATACTGGTCATGAGCCTCTCCATGATTTATGTCAGTTACCTCGCTAAACAACTGGAAGTGGGTGAGCGCAGCAGTGTGGAGCTATATGTCAAAGCACAGGAAGCCCTGGCTAAAACCGGTAATGACATCAATAAAGATGTCACCTTTGAATCCCAGGCGATAGAAGCTAACAAAACGCCCATCATTGCAACCGATGAAAATGACCAGGTCACCTGGGGCCGCAATTATGGTCCATTAAAGGATGAAGACAAGGCTTTTTTATCCCGGCGCCTGGTCAAACTGAAAAAACAAGGAATACAACCCATCAAATCCGAATTAAACAATGTCTATTTTGAAAATTCACGGGTGTTGCGCTGGTTAAAATTGTTTCCCTATATCCAGTTGATGCTGTTGTTGGGTTTCCTGATGATTGGATTGATTGGTGTGAGTGCAAGTCAGAAGGAGCAACAAAACAGAGTGTGGGTAGGTATGGCCAAAGAGACCGCACATCAACTGGGTACGCCGATTGGTGCGATCGTAGCCTGGGTAGAAAACTTAAAACTTTTATCCTATAATGAGCCGGATAAAATGGAACTCCTCGATGAGTTGAGAAGTGATGTGACCCGGCTGGAATTGATTGCAGAGCGGTTTTCAAAGATCGGATCCAAACCCAAGCTGGAAAAAATCAATCTCAATCAACAACTGGATCAATGTCGTGACTATATGCAAAAACGCGCTTCCAAAAAAGTGAAATTTGATTTTCCTCCTGTCAATGGACAATCGCATTTTGCCATGATCAACCCTCCTTTATTTGACTGGGTAATGGAAAACCTCATGCGAAATTCACTGGATGCCATGGATGGCACCGGCACGATAAAGGCGGAGATCTATAAAGAAAATGAGTACCTGTGTATCGATCTTTCGGACACCGGTAAGGGTATGGCAGGCAATCAATACAAACAGGTGTTTGAACCCGGATACACCACTAAAAAAAGAGGTTGGGGACTGGGGCTTTCTTTAGCGAGACGGATTATTGAAAATTACCACCGGGGTAAAATTTTTGTAAAAAAATCAGTGATCGGATCCGGGACTACGTTTTCCGTAAAATTACCGGTATAACTCAGGCACACAAGACGTAGGCCTGCTCAAGCCATTTAATCAGTTGCTGGTCAATTTCGTCCAGGTGGGCCAGGTGGATCACATGGATTACACGATGATCAGACATCCGCATGGTCTTTTCTATTTTGGAATGGTTCATTTCTTTATGGAGTGAAAACTCAATCATCAAATGGTCTTTCCGGGCCTTAATAGCGACAAAAGTAGACCGCTTCTTAAGATAGATGGCTGATTTGATCACCTGCAGTTGTGTCGGCCCTATAGATTCCAGGATCTCTATCAACCGGGTGTAAATTTCCCTGATGTAAGGTTGTTTATTCACAAAGTGATCTTCCAGGGATCTTGTATCACAGGAATGGTATTGATTGGCATTCCTGAAAAAGCGCTGACATTTCGGACAGGTCCACGTCGTCATTTTATTTATACTGCTTGCCTTTTTTAAAAATCATTTTGACGTCCTGTAATAAAGCAATATGCCTTAATACATCGCCTTTCACGGCGATGATATCTGCATATTTACCTTCGCTTATAGTCCCGAAATCCTTATCCACCTTCATGGCTACCGAAGGCCAATAGGTGGCTGCACGAATGGCATACATCGGATCAAGACCCAGTTTATTGACCCATACATCCAACTCATTCCAGGTGCTCTGGCTGTGGAACTTCATCGGAATACCACTGTCGGTGCCAATCAGGAGTACGACGCCGGATTCTTTCAGTTGTTTTATTTTGGTTTCTAAGGTGGGTTTGCGGATTGGATTGAGTTGAAAATAAGATAAGCGTCCCGGATAACGAATGGATTGTTTAATATCGGCTATGATAGAATCTGGTAGGCCGCGGTACCATGAAGTATTGTCCAGGGCTTCCGGATTGTCCCTCATATATTCATAATTGTACAGACCTTCAATGGTTGGAGTCCAGAACATGGGGCCAAGGGCCATCTGGGCAGTGCGTTCCCGGAGGAGCTCAATGATGTCATCCGGGTATGCCGGAGCAGAAGCTAAACCAGTGTGTTCAAAACAGTCGACACCGGCTTTTAATCCCCTTCGTATTTCTTCAGGCCGGTGGGAATGTGCAACTACCGGCAATTTATTTTTATGGGCTTCATCCACTATGGCCATTACTTCATCCATAGTCATCAGGTCCTGATCAATCAATTTAATGCAATCTACTCCGGCCTTTGCCAATTGTTGAACTTTGGCCCTGGCATCTGCAGTACCTTTTATTCCCCACCTGAATTGATCGGTTCCCGGATAAGGCTCATGTTGTAAAAAAGGGCCGGACATATACATCGTCGGGCCAGGTATTTTACCATTATTTATACGATCTCGGACATCCAGGCTTTGTTCTAATGGACCACCCAGGTCTCGTGCGCTGGTCACCCCGGCCATCAGCAGTTGATGGGCTGAAGCCGGCATGATTACGTCTTTGGCCAGAGGAAGATATTTTTTATCCCAATGGGCATAATCGCTGTGTCCATTGATCATCAGATGTACATGCATATCCCATAATCCGGGCAAGATGCTCATCCCCTCAGTACTTACAATATATGCTCCTGCAGGTATGGAAAGGTTTCCCTGGTGACCGACTGCTTTGATTCGTTCACCTTCTATCAATATTACACTGTTGTATATTGGACGGCCGCCAAACCCGTCGATCAGGGTACCGCCGACGAGCGCGGTGAGATTGTTTTGGGCTGAAAGAATAGTAAATCCTCCAAAAAGGAAATATAGAATAAAGTGCATTTTTAAAAATTGGTTCTGTTAAAGATCGAAAAAAATTGCCTGATTGACAAATGTACCATAGAGAG
>JAWXBI010000169.1:0-4010 GCA_034439915.1 Saprospiraceae bacterium
ATTTGTTCCGAATCCGTACCGGTAATCGGTGGAAGATAAGGCCTGTTATCGTTTTGAGGAACCGGAATGGGGGCTGGTGTTGAGGGAGTCTGGGTGGTTGGTGAGGGAGTCTCCGGGGGATTGGTTTTAGCCGGTATAGAAGGGAGTGTAGGTTTAGTGGTAGAGGTTGAAGGTGCTTTCTGCTGAGTTGGAAATGGGTTTTTTGGTTTCTGGGTTTGAGCAGATGTATATCCCCGCAAAAAGACTAAAAAAACAAGGGTGATGATCAATTTATTTTTCATCAATCTAAGTTAAACGAATTTGAGTCAACTGGTAATCCAGGGCGAGGCACAAATAAATTTCCCGTTTTTGAGCATATACCATAATCACCCCAAATGGGGGAGTAATTGCGTGTCGATAAATTCTTAACCTTGGTATATTAGTTTATAGACCATATCGGTTTTGATTATTTTTGAGCATTACATGCTGCTTTTCAAAATGTAACCAACTATGAAAAATTTAATTTTTATTTTTTTTGCAATAACCTGCATCTCGTTTGTTGGTTTATCCCAGACGGATGCGCGGCTCTTTCGATATCCTGATGTATCTGGACATCAAATTTCCTTTGTCTATGGTGGGGATATATGGTTAGTTTCGAAACAAGGGGGAATAGCGTATAAAATCACGGCCTCTCCAGGGGAAGAATCTTTTCCACGTTTTTCTCCGGACGGTAATTCCATAGCTTACAGCGCCAACTACAACGGCAATACCGATGTATATTTATTATCGCTGAAAGGACAGGGAGTTAAAAGGCTCACCTACAACAGTTATCCGGACCGGATGGTGGATTGGCACCCGGATGGAAAATCATTGCTCATCGCATCCCGAAAAGAAAGCGGAAGCCAGGCCTTCAGTCAGTTCTATGCCTTATCGGCGAATGGAGGTTTGCCCGAAAAGCTACCAGTGCCGTATGGTGAATTAGGTTATTATTCTCCAGACGGCAATAAACTCACCTACGTCACCCGGATCACTGAAAATTATCCGTTCAAACGATACCGGGGCGGTATGGCGTCTGATGTCATCATCTTTGACCTCATTAAAAAAACAGCTACCAATATTACCAAAAACTCCGCCACCGATGGTAAACCGGCCTGGAATAAAAACAACATCTATTACGTTTCGGATGCCGGCACCAATAAAAAACGAAATATCTGGGTATACCATGTGGACAAACAAACAAAGGAACAAATCACCCAGTTTAAAGATTTTGATATCAACCATATGTCTATGGGTCCGGGAGAACTGGTCTTCGAGGCCGGTGGCAAAATTTATTTATTGAATTTATCCAGCCATAAACAATCTGAAATAAAGATCAATGTAGTCGCCGATCTGGCAACTATCCTGCCCCGGTCTGTCAGAGTTAATAATATGATCCGGTCGTTTGATGTATCGCCGGATGGTAAACGCAGCATGATCGAAGCCCGCGGAGAATTGTTTAATGTGCCTGCTGAGTTCGGTTATATTCAAAATAGTACCAACAGCAGCGGCAGTTTCGAACGTAACCCTGCCTGGTCACCCGATGGCAAATATGTAGCCTATTGGAGCGATCGTACGGGGGAATATCAGATCTACCTCAAAGCTATGGATGGCAAAGGCCAGGAACAACAACTTTCCAAATTTACATCCGGATACGGGTTTAGATTGTTTTGGTCACCGGATAGTAAAAAAATCGCTACCGTTGATTATATGCAGGCCATCACCATCCTAGATATTGAAACCCAACAAATCGAAGTCGCTGATCATACCAACCAATTGACCTGGGGTGGACTTAATGGATTTCAGATCGACTGGTCCACAGACAATAAGTGGCTTACCTATAGCAAGACGGTGGATAATACCAATTCAGCCATTTTTATATACAACCTGACAGATAAAAAAGTCAGTCAGTTGACTTCAGGTTATTACAATGACTACAACCCGGTATTTGATCCGAAAGGGAAGTACCTGTACTTTTTCACGGACCGCTTCCTGCAACCTTCCTACAGCAGCCTGGATGCCACCTGGATCTATCCGAATACTACACAAATCGCCGCTGTAAGTTTGAATAAAACCGTCAAAAGTCCGCTTAGTCCGAGAAACGATGAGATCAAAATCGAAGAGGTTAAAAAACCGGTCACGGATACCGCATCATCTAAAAATCTAACTCCTGAAAAAAAGGAGACCAAAGATTCTGTGATGATTGATGTGGATCATTTTGAAAGCCGATTGGTTATTTTGCCAATACCAGCCGGCAACATGAACAATCTGTCCGCGGTTGACGGTAAAATCATTTATCATAAAAGGCCGAATACCGGTGCCGGAGGTAATACCTCACCTATATCCTATTATGATCTCGAAAAAAGAGAAGAAAAAATCATTTACCCCAGTGCCAACCGCTATATACTTTCTCCAAATGGAAGTTGCCTGATGATCCAGGACAACGATCGACTGGGAATCATAAAACCGCTCCCGGATCAAAAAATAGATAAACCGCTCCGCACCGCCGAGATGACCATGTCTTTGACTCCCAGGGAAGAATGGAAACAAATTTTTAATGATACCTGGAGACAATACCGCGATTTTTTCTATGATAGCAAAATGCAACAAGTGGATTGGGATCTGATGAAAAAACAATATGGAGCCCTGATGGATGACGCCATTACCCGCTGGGATGTCACCAATATCCTGATTGAATTGATTTCGGAATTAAGTGCCGGACACACATATGCCGGAGGCGGGGATGTCGAACAAACCGAGAACAAACCCACCGGATTCTTAGGTATTGATTGGGCCCTGGATCAGGGGAAGTACAAGATTAAAAAAATCATCCAGGCTGCCCCCTGGGATCACGAAGTGAAATCACCGTTTAATCAGCCCGGTTCTAACGTGACCGAAGGTGACTTTATACTGGCAGTAAACGGAATGGAAATATTACCAGGACTCGATCCTTATGCTGCTTTCGATGGATTGGCAGGCAGGACCATTTCGTTGATGGTCAGCAAGACTCCGAATATGGCCGATGCCAAAGAAGTAATTGTTGATGCCCTCACACAAGCCCAGGAATCGCGGTTGCGACACCTTGAATGGATAGAATCAAACAGGTTAAAAGTGGATAAAGCATCCAATGGTCAACTGGCTTATCTGTACATGCCCAATACGGGGGGCGAGGGTCAGACAGAATTATTGAGGCAATTTTATGCTCAGATCGATAAAAAAGGATTCGTGATTGATGAGCGCTTTAATGCCGGTGGCCAGCTTGGGGACCGTTTTTTAGAAATGCTGGACAGATCACCCTTATATTATATTGGATGGCGCAACGGTTATGATATGCCGGTTCCCACCAAGGCCAATGCTGGCCCTAAGGTCATGCTGATCAATGGCTGGGCGGGATCTGGCGGAGATGCTTTCCCCTGGGGTTTTCAGCAAATGAATATGGGACCTATTGTAGGGGAACGTACCCTGGGTATCCTGGTGGGCCCTGCCACGACCCATTTTTTAATAGACAATGGAACCATTACCGTTCCGGATGCCCGTTTATTTGGAAGAAATGGAAAATGGTTTGCAGAAGGCCACGGAATTGAACCTTCAATAGAAGTTTGGGACGATCCTGCAGAATTGACCAAAGGCATAGATCCACAACTTAATAGAGCAATTGATGAAGCAATTAAACTTTTAAAAACCAATCCCGGTAAATTGCAAAAAAGACCTGCGTATGAAGATAGGACGGCGAAGGGGATAAAGGATTAGTAAACAATGGACAATGGACAATGGACAATGGACAATGAGCAATGGACAATGAGCAATGAGCAATGAGCAATGAGCAATGAGCAATGAGCAATGAAGATCCGAAGCATCGGATGAAGAATGGACAATGAAGAATGATCAATGAAGATCCGAAGCATCGGATGAAGAATGGACAATGAAAAATGGACAATGGACAATGAAGAATGGGCAATGAAGAATGGACAATGAAGAATGGACAATGAAGAATG
>JAWXBI010000170.1:0-6022 GCA_034439915.1 Saprospiraceae bacterium
AATCAGTTTGATAAAATTATTGGACAACAACACCACGATATTTCCAACGGATGCCCCCAACACCTTGCGCACACCGATCTCTTTTACCCGTTGATGTGCTGCATAAGCTGAAAGCCCAAACAAACCCAGGCAAGCCAGGAGAATGGCGATAAAAGAAAATATACTGAATACCCGGCCGGTGCGGGTTTCCGATATATACATTTTACCAAAGTCTTCATCCAAAAACCGGTACTCAAATGGGCGATGGGGTGCCAACAGTTGCCATTTTTGACCAATATCAGCAATAGTTTGAGACAAGTTGTTGCCACTGAGTTTGACCAACAGGGTACTCCCCCATCCTCCAGGAAATAAAACCAGGGGCTCGATCGGATTATGTAAGGAGGCAAAATGAAAATCTTTCACTACTCCTTTAACTTCACCTGGCCGGTGACTGCCCAGAAACATTTTTTTGCCTATCGCCTCTTCCGGTTTCCAGCCCAAAGCTTTGGCGCCGGATTCATTGAGGATATAATGGTAATACACGTTGGTCTCGTCGGTCTGATTGGCATCCAATATATCCTGCCGGCTGAGGTCTGATCCGGTGACCAATTCCAGGTTATTCACCTTGAGGTAATCTTCATCAATAGGAGACGCTTTGACACTTATGATCCCCTCCGTCTCCTGGTCTGATTTGCTCATGGAATATCCCCCAACTATATTCACCGGGGTACTATGTGCTTTGGAGACCCCTAATACTTCCCGGTTGGTTTTAAATTCCGTTTTGACTAAATCGATTTTATCAACGATCCGTTGATCGATATTGAGCACCAGGATATGGGAGCGGTCATAGCCAAGTTTTTTATTCTGGATGTATTGCAGTTGTTGCTGGATGATAAAAGTGGCTACAATAAGAAATACCGCAATAGAAAATTGAAATACAATCAGGGATTGTCTCAGCCAGTTTCCCGACTGTGTATTTTTAAAAGCTCCTTTTAATACTTTCACCGGCTCAAATCTCGATAAAACCAGAGCCGGATAACTCCCTGCCATCAACGAAATGACTGTGACCATAATCGATACCGCGATCAAAATAGAAGGTTGGAACAGTTGAGAAACCATTAGGGATTTATCAGATAACTTGTTGAATTCTGGCAAAGCGAAGGCAGCAAGGCCAAGACTCAGTAACGCCACCACCAGAGTAATCAATACCGACTCGCCTATAAATTGCCAGAACACCTGACCATGGTATGCCCCTGACACCTTGCGGATACCCACCTCCCTGGCACGTTGTAGGGACTGTGCGGTGCTGAGATTGATATACGTAAAACAGGCGATCATCAGGATCAATAAAGCGATGGCTGCAATGATGTAGATGTAGGTGATGTTGCTGTTGGCTTCAAATCCATCGTATGCGGAATAGAGGTGGACGCGGCTATATGGTTCCAGTTCAAAGTTGATATAAGTACCAGGATCGTACCCGGTCTTCACTTCATTGGCCATAAACGGCTTAATCTTTTTTTGAAGACCAGCGATAGACGCCTTGTCACGAAGCAGGAGATAAGTGGTAAAATTGGCGTTGAAATAGGTCTCTTCCTGGGTTTGTCCCAGGGAAGAAAAGGAGGCCAAAAAATTAAATTTGATCTGTGAATTTGACGGACAATCTTCCGCCACACCCGTGATCACGTAAGGTTCCTGGGTGCTGCTGACCAAAATGGTTTTACCCACCGGGTCTTCTGTGCCAAAATATTTGCGCGCTGTGGTTTCAGTCAGCACGACTTGTCTCGGAGATTCTAACACTGAACTGGCATTCCCTTTCAGCAGCCGGAAGGAAAACATTTTAAAAAATGAAGAATCAGCAAAGTAAAAATTTTCTTCATTGAAAATTTTATCTCCATACTTTACAATTCTGGAATAATCTGCCATCCTGACCCCATCCTCTACTTCCGGAAAACTTTTTTTAAAAGCCGGGAAAACCTTGGTACTGGTATAATTTCCTTTATTCAATTTTTCATCGTTAAAACTATATTCCATGATCAGGCGTACGATGCGGTCGTGGTTGGTTATAAACTTGTCATAACTCAATTCGTGCTGCATATACAACACCATAAGCAGACAACAAGTCAGGCCGGTAGTGAGGCCGATGATGTTGATGAGGGTGGCGGTGGTGTTTTTCCTCAGGTTTCGCCAGGCGATGACAAGATAGTTTTTGAACATAGTAAATGGGTTAAAAGGTCAAAAAGTCAAAGGGTCAAAGGGTCAAAGGGTTAACGGTCAAAGGGTCAAAGGGTCAAAGGTCAAAGGTGAAGGGTTAATGGGTGAACGGATAAATGGGAAGGGTGATTTATCCTTTTAACCTTTTAACCGCTTAACCCTCTTAACCCTCAACTAAGGTTAAGATTTTACTGGCGATTTGTTTTTACGGACTTTTATAACTTTATAAATCATAACAGATATTTATAAATCATAACAGATATTTTTTTTGCTTTATCAATTATCTCCAAACCTATCTGTTTTTCAAAATAGGACAATTCTATGGCAAGATATAGGTGAGAACGAAGTTCTCCATTTGATCCTTTTGCGATAAACAGAAATTGAATAAATTCCTTGTCCGACTGACGCTCAAATCCTTCAGCAATATTCGATGGCACAGAACTACTGGATCTTTGAATTTGGTCCCGAAATCCAAAATCCCTGCAATTTTTAAACAATTTATAAATCTCAATACTTAGATTCATTGATTCTTTCCAGATTATTAGGTCTTCAAATGTGTGGTACTTTTTTTCCATAGTGTATGTTTTTTGGTATGCTTGTAATTTAATTCAAAATATACCAAAAAGCGCATGACATCTCATGACACTTTATACCTTTCTCTTCCTCCTTCCTCTTTCACCCTTCCTCTTTAACCCTTCCTCTTTCACCCTTCCTCTTTATTCCATGCGTAGTGATTTTACGGGATTTGCCCTGGCTGCTCTAATAGCTTGGTAACTCACCGTAACCAGGGCGATTCCCATTCCCGCGATTCCCGCCAGTGCAAATATTTGCCATCCCAACCCTACCCGGTAAGCATAATTTGCCATCCATTGATTCATCGACCACCATGCAATGGGTACTGCAATCAGAAAAGCAAGTCCGACCAATTTCAAAAAATCAAAAGACAATAAGCTGAACAACGACCCGATGCTGGCACCCATAACTTTTCGGATCCCGATCTCTCTGGTGCGTTGTTCAGCGGTAAAAATGACTAAGCCCAACAAGCCTAAGCACGAAATAAATATTGCCAGAAAAGCAAAATAGGTGGACAGTTGTTTTATGACTTGTTCGTTTTTATACATCATGCTGTATTCTTCGTCCGCAAATTGATGGGCAAAAGGGAATTCGGGGTTCAATTTTTTGTGAAGCGCTTTCAGTCCTTCGAGCGCTACCTGGGTTTTACCGGGTTCAGTACGGATCAGCGCATAATCTCCTTTGTTGATCCTGGAAAGGTGTAGGATCAATGGTTCTATCGGGACATAAAAGGAATTGAAATGAAAGTCCCGGACCACTCCGACAATACTTCCTTTTTTTCCAGCCAGAGTCAGTGGTTTTCCAATGGGGTCCTGATAACCAATTTTTTGCATGGCCGTTTCATTGATCAGGAATGAAGTGGAATCAGAAAAATCCTCAGAAAAATCCCTGCCTTTAAGGAGTTCCGCTTCCATGGTTTTTATAAAATCAAACCCAATGGCTACCTGGGTAAAACTGGATTTAGAATCCTGAGGTTTCCCTTCCCAGGAAACGTTGACGGTACCGTTTTCAAGTTCAATCGGCCGTTGCGACATTTTACCCATGCTTTTAATACCGGGTAGTTTTAATGCCTCATTTTTAAATACACGAAAACTTTTACTAAGGTCACCACTTAAAGGGAGATAGATCAGATTGTTTTTGTGATAGCCCAGGTTTTTAGTTTGAATAAAGTCCACTTGTCTGGATATGGTCATCATCCCGATGATAAAGACGATAGATAACGTAAATTGAAAAACAACTAAGGATTTTCGAAAATTTCCGGAGCCCGGATAGAGCTTTACATTTGATTTTAAAACGGCTATCGGTTTAAAGGAGGACAATAAAAATGCGGGATAACTGCCGGCAATCAATCCGGTGATAATCGTCAAGACCACGAGGACCATCCAGAATGACATCTGGTAAAAAGGAGGAAGTATATGTTTATTTGTCAGATGATTAAAACCGGGTAAAATAAGATAAACCAATACTAAAGCTATACCGATGGCCATTCCTGAAAACAATAACGCTTCGCCCAAAAATTGTTTGACCAATGAACTTTGACCTGCGCCAATCACTTTGCGAACCCCGATTTCTTTGGCCCTTTTCAGAGACCTCGCCGTACTGAGGTTCATAAAATTAATACAAGCGATGAGCAAAATAAATATGGCGATCAAACTAAACAAACGAACATATTCTATGCGGCCACCGGACAGATATCCGTTTTTAAAATTGGAATGCAGGTATTTTTCAGCATAGGGTTGTAAATCCAGTTCGAGTCTCTCCTGGTCCGTATAATCCTTATCATATTTGGCAACGAAATGTTGAATCTTTGATTGAACTTGCGGGGCATTTGCACTGGTTTTTAATTTAATAAATGTGGTTGGTCCGCTGCTATGCCATTCTTTTAACCAGTGGTCTCTTTCAAGGTTCAGATCCCAATTGATCAGGAATTCGAATTGTTCGGAACTGTGATCCGGTAAATCTTCAAATACTGCAGTCACTTTGAGGTCCCTGTAATTTTCAAACCGAACCGTTTGGTTGCATGCCTGTTCAGGGCCCCCAAATAAATTAACAGCCAGTTTTCTGGAAATGGATATGCTGACCGGACTCGTTAAAGCGTTTTCTGCAGTACCATACAATAGAGGGTAGGTGAATATTTTTAAAAAATCAGATCCCGCAAAATTTCCAGGTTGTTTAGTGACTTTTTCACCGGCAGCCAGCGTAAACCATCTGCCCCCAACAAAACTGCAGGACATTTCTACTTCAGGTATCACTTTTTTGATCTCTTCACCCAACAATCCAGGTGTACCGTAACCTCCATGGACTTCATTCTCCACGTATGCCCTGCTGGTGACAACATATATACGTTCGCCATCTTTATGGAAAGCATCCACTTTGTATTCTTCCTGTACCCAGAGGAAGATCAACATACTGCAGGTCAGGCCGAGTGCCAAGCCCAGAATATTGATCGAGGAAAAAGACATATTGCGATGAATATTTCTCCACGCTATTTTTAGATAGATTCCAATCATGAAAACATTTTAATATTCAGCCCTTTAGTTGAGGTTGTGCCACAATATAGATCACATAGCATACCAAAAAGGTTATATACTGAAAATCAATTATTTAGATTTTTTAATAATCAGGAGGTGTCCGATAATGGACAAAAAATGTATGCTTGGATACAGGAGAAAAGGTTAAAGAGTTGAAAAGGGCAGATTTTACCCTTTAGACATCAGCTATATCCACAGCGAGTTGCGAAACCGGATAAAAGAAATCATTGGGCAAGTAAAACAGGGGAAAAGTGATTGAAATTACTCAATATGGCAAGACCATAGCGGAAATAACCTCTCTCCATTATTCCTGGTAATTGGATATCCAGCACGAGTTGATCAATTTAGGAACAAACTCCGGATTGAAGGAGATATAATATCCCCGGCATTTGAAGAGAAGATGTCAATGGATTTGGAAATTCTGAATACGTAGGGAAGGGTCAAATCAAGATGGTGGTCAGGCTCTTCATTGTCCATTGTTCATTGATCATTGTTCATTGTTCATTGTCCAGCGAAGCGTTGTCCATTGTTCAGCGAAGCGTTGTCCATTGTCCAGTGAAGCGTTGTTCATTGATCAGCGAAGCGTTGTCCATTGTTCAGCGAAGCGTTGTTCATTGTCCAGCGAAGCGTTGTTCATTGTCCAGCGAAGCGTTGTTCATTGTTCAGCGAAGCGTTGTCCATTGTTCAGCGAAGCGTTGTCCATTGTTCAGCGAAGCGTTGTTCATTGT
>JAWXBI010000171.1:0-3316 GCA_034439915.1 Saprospiraceae bacterium
ATATTATTCAGTCCACCGGGTCGTATGCTTTTCCGGCCCAAAAGATTTTAGCCTTCATGATTATCTTCCACCAGTATGGGTACACACGGGTGACTGGAAAACAGATAAGTCCAGGATATACGCGTTTACCCATACCAGCGATGACTATCTTTTTCAGAGGGAAATCTGGGATAGTCTGGGTTTAAATAAGTATGGTCCTCCGGTCAATGTTGCGATCCAGGCCTCACCTTATAGATCTTCTCATCAATTGATTACCTCGGCGTCTGTGAATGTGGCCGATATTCACGGATCCACAATACTCGATGCCAGATCACCCAAAGCTCAGGGTAATTATATTTTTGAACCGGTATGGAGGTATTTATTGAATATTGAGTCATCAACTTCCATTAAATCCCAGATTGATATCCGATTTAATGTATCCCCAAACCCTGTACAGGCCGGTCAACAAGTTTTAATCCATCATTCGTTTCCTATAAATAGTGTTGAATTTTTTGATATTAGCGGCAGGAGAATTGATTCCGTCACGGGACCGGTATTCAGGATAAAACCCGGGTTAACCGCAGGAATTTATTTTATCCGTGCCAGGATAGGGCGTCAAACCGTAATTTCCAGCCTGGAGGTATATTGAATTATAAATCCATAAGCATACTGACAGGGTCTTCCAGGAGTTTTTTGACTTTTACCAGAAAGGTTACAGATGTAGATCCATCAATGACCCGGTGATCATAAGATAAGGCTACATACATCATTGGCCGGATTTTGATTTCACCCAGGAGGGCTACCGGTCGCTCAATGATGGCATGCATACCGAGGATTCCCGACTGGGGCTCATTAAGAATAGGAGTACTCATCATCGACCCGAAAATTCCTCCATTTGTTATGGTGAAAGTCCCTCCGCTCATTTCTTCCAGGGTCAGTTTACCCGCCCTTGCTTTGTCTGCCAGTTCTTTAATCTTAAACTCTATTTCGTGGAATTTTAGTGACTCCACATTTTTTACAGGCGGTACGACGAGGCCGTTGAGTGTTGAAATCGCAATGGAAATATCCGTATAATCGTGGTAGATCAGTTCTTCTTCATCCAGAAAGGCATTGACCGCTGGCATTTCGAGCAGCACCTTGCTGCAGGCCTTGGCAAATAGCGACATAAACCCGAGTTTGATCCCATATTTTGCCACAAAGGCATCCTGGTATTTGGTCCTCAATGCCATTATTTCGGTCATATCAATTTCATTAAAGGTAGTCAGCATCGCCGTTTGGTTCTTGGCGCTGACCAACCTCCTTGAAATGGTCTTTCTCATCCTGGACATTTTTTCCCGGCGTTCATTCCGTTCATATGGAAGGGAGGATTTTAAAGGAGTTGTTTCTGATTGTGGTGCGGGCGCTGTGGCGGGGACCGGCACTTTGTTAGCAAGTGCATCACTCTTGGTGATCCGTCCATCCTTTCCGGTACCCTGGAAAGTGGTAGGGTCGATGTTTTGCTCCCTCAATATCTTGGATGCAGCTGGTGAGGCGATGGGTTCCGTTTCATTTTTTTGAGGTTCTTTGACGGGTGCTTTTTCAACGGGGGCAGACGGGGGCACAACAGGGGCTATGGCTGTCGAACTTTGGGGCACAGTCGCAGAGGTGTCAATCTTGGCTATTATTGCACCAATACTCAGATCCGCACCTTCAGCCGCTATCCGGGTCAATTTTCCGCCTGCTTCAGCGGGCAACTCCAGCGTCGCTTTATCAGATTCGAATTCACAGATGGGTTCATCCATTTTCACCAGGTCCCCGTCTTTTTTTAGCCATTTGGACAGGGTGACTTCTGTGATGGATTCACCCATGGACGGGACTTTGATTTCTATTACACTCATGGGGCAAAGATAAGTTCGAAAGTTTAAAAACTGGCAGCAGTTATACCGTCAGTCTCTGGTGCTGGTATTATTAAGTTTCGGAGTTTAAATCTATTTTTACTTAATGAATAATAAAATCCGAATCCAGCTTTCCGTAATGATGTTTTTGCAGTTTGTCATCTGGGGAGCATGGTATGGTCAGTTGTCCAAATATTTGTTTGCTATCAATTTTACCGGGGCTCAGGTAGGCAATATATACGCTACTTTTTCCATAGCCATGATTATTTCCCCATTTTTCATCGGGATGTTGGCTGACCGGTTTTTTGCTGCCCAAAAGGTCTTGGGAATGTTAAATATTCTGGGCGCGGTTTTATTGTATGCGTTGACCCAGATAAAGACTTATGATACTTTTTACCTGGTCATGTTGTTGTATTGTCTGACGTTTGCCCCAACCATCGCCCTGACCAGTTCGATATCCATGAGGCAAATGAAAGATCCGGAAAAGGAGTTCCCACTCATCCGGGTAATGGGCACCCTCGCCTGGATAGCGGTTACCAACGTGATAGGCTTTATGGGGTGGGGTGATCAGGTCAATATATTTTATGTCTCGATGATTGCCGCACTGGTCATTGGTGTATTTTCTTTCACCCTTCCCGACACCCCTCCGACCAGTTCTGGTCCGGTGAGCATCGGACAGATTGTAGGAAAAGATTCCTTTGTATTGTTCAAGGATCGTTCATTCCTGATATTTTTCATTTCCTCCATATTGATTTGTATCCCGCTTTCATTTTATTATGCCATGGGCAATCCATCCTTAACGGATTATTATAAGGATGCCTTTATGGCAGCAAATCCGGGAGAGAGTCTACCGCTGACCTTTTTTGTCGAAAATAAAATGTCACTGGGCCAGGCATCTGAAGTGCTGTTTATGCTATTATTGCCCCTGGCTTATAAGCGGTTTGGTATAAAAAATATCCTGATCATCAGCTTGCTGGCCTGGATTTTGCGCTTTTTGTTTTTCGGTTACGGCAACGCAGGCAACAATGAATGGATGTTGTATGCCGGTATTATTCTTCACGGTATATGTTTTGATTTCTTTTTTGTCAGCGGTATGATCTACACCGATAAAAAAGCTGGCGATAAGATCAAATCGCAGGCCCAGGGCCTGATTTCGCTGGCCACCTACGGTGTGGGCATGTTTATTGGTTCGGTCTTATCAGGTATTGTAAAAGATAAATTTACCACAGGTATTGGGGCTGATGCAGTCACCAATTGGACTAGTGTTTGGTTGGTGCCCGCGGGTATCGCGGTAGTGGTATTAATTTTATTCTTTCTGTTCTTTAGGGATAAGGAAACACCGTTACCTGTTGGGGCTTAAGATAGATTAGCAATGGGTTCGCAAGAAGCCATATGTTTTGCATGGGTCAAGGGCTAAAGGTCAAGGGTTAAAGGTAAAGGGTTAAAGGGTTAAAGGGTTAAAG
>JAWXBI010000172.1:0-4187 GCA_034439915.1 Saprospiraceae bacterium
GCAATATTGGACTGTATCCAAATCATGGCCCGCTGGATAGATTGTACGATTCTATCCATTTCGGTTTCTGGTCCAAGGGGATAAGTCAGAATCACCACGTTTATATCATAAGGGAGGAAAGCACTGGCTACAAACTGGAACCTCTCTTTGTCCATCGATTGCCAATAACCTCCATGTATAAAGATGAGGGTAGGTGCCCCAACTTTGTTTGCCGGGTATATATCCAGTTTTTCAGCCGGCAGTTCACCATAGGCTAAATTCCGGTGGGAGGTTGTCGTCGAGTTGAGTACAAGTTGACTTCGTGTTTCCCAATCATCCAGGTAGATGGCATAATCAGGCACGAGTTCACGGTTGTTGTATTGATGATTGAGCGCTGCCTGATCGTAAGATTTGTAAACGCACATGAATTAAATCAAAATATATTTAATTGGTCAAAGCGCTGTCTGTGGTTACGATATGATGTTGTGCCAGGCATTGCATTACCAGTGCATAAAATTCCGGATGGGATTGCCAGGTTTTGCCGGTCACCATATTACCGTCGCGTACCGCTTCGCTGTGATCCACATAATTTCCACTGCAGGATTCCACTTCAAACCGCAAGTGTTCATAACAGGTGACTGTTTTTTTATCCACCAGACCAGCCGTGACCAGGATTTGGATTCCGTGACAAATTGCAAATATATATTTGCCATCCCGGTTAAAATGCCTGACCAATTCGATGACCTTTGGATTGTTGCGCAGGTATTCAGGGGCCCGCCCGCCTATGCACAATACCGCCAGATATTCTGCCGGGTTAACTTCATCAAAGGATAAGTCCGCATTTACCAAATATCCTTTTCGTTCAATATAGGTATCCCATCCCGGTTCAAAATCGTGAATGACCAGGTTCAATGGTTTTACCACCGGTGCAGCTATCAGAGCCTGGTAACCGGCTTCCGTGAGCCGTTGTTTAGCATAGAGTACTTCAAAACTTTCACCGGCATCACCGGTGATGAGGAGGATTTTTTCTTTGGACATGGATTTAAAGATAATTGAAAGATTGGTTTATTGTAGTGGCGACTTCGGTCGCTGGTAAATTGATTAATCAATTCAAAGTCTTACTCTGAATCGAAGGAACTTCGATTCCAGCGACTGAAGTCGCCGCTACAGGACCTCCAATATGTATACGGCCAATCTTCCCAATTGCATATCAATCCAGCCTTCACAGGGTTTTCCAGAATATAATCTCCAATATTGCCTAATTCCTTTTCATCCCTGATCATACGATCATAACTGGCTTTTTGTCAAAATGTACCTGTTCTGTGTAAAAATAAATTGATCTTCCGGCCAGTGCAGCCTTTTATCAATTTTAAGATTGTTGCTAATACTGTAGAATTTGAATTATTAAAAGTATCGATAACCAAATGAACGTGATTTGGCATTATACAATAATATAAAAGTTCATATAACTTATTGTCGTATTCAAACAATGATTTGATAATGATTCGTGCGAGTGCAGGATCCGTAATATTTGTCCCCACACGATTAAGATCATGGACTCGGTCATAGACAGCAAATTTTTCAATAAAATCCGTTTCCTGTTTTCTAATAGATTCATGAACTGGAATGGATTCATGGGTGCAAAAAGTCACAAAAAAGCACCTTCCTTTTGGAGTTAGATGGGGGAGGCGATTTAGATACATGGTGTTCATTTACCTAAATTATATTGAATCGCCTTCAATTTATTGATGTGGCGTGAAATTGCACGATTTTCCTGTAGCGGCGACTTCAGTCGCTGGTGAATCGATTTATCGATTCATAGTTCGACTTTGAATCGAAGGAACTTCGATTCCAGCGACTGAAGTCGCCGCTACAGGACCTTCCAGCCTATTCCCTTGCTGATCCAGGATCCCCATTGGACCCGTCTTTTTCAATTTTAATGACAGATCTCGAATAGGAGTCCTCTTCGCGACAATCTTTTGCATATTGCCTGGTCCAGGTATATCTGCCTTTATCGTCACAAATTCCTTTTCCTGCAAATACCAGGATCTGGTCATAGGCTTTTGCTTTTTCTTCCATAGACTCAATATTTATTCCCGGTTCAGTCACGGGTTTATCCAATAAGATCCATCCAAAATAACCACCCGCATAGACATACCTTCCGGTCTTATCCGGAATATCATATTCCCAAAAACCATTCATTTGATCACAGCCTTGTCTTGCGGGTGAATTAAAATCTGCCAGTTTACGTGCGCTGCGTTCTTCATCTCTTGTTCCCTCTTTTTGAATTACCCAATACCTGATTTTGTCTTTGTTGATTTCATAATCAAACTGAAAAGGGATATTATTTGCAGGATTTTTAGAATAAACAGGAGTAACGATAGTCCGTTTTCCATCACAAGTCTAATTGCCGGTGGATATACTAAGTTCATCTTAGGTGCGGGCCTTTTCCTAGATGGTTGGTTGTGAACCGGCAATAGAATTCCTGGTCCTCGGCATAACTACCCAGAGGTACTTGTCTTTACTGCAAAACCAGATTCCTCTCAAGGAAGGATGGTCGTGTTCCCAAACTCCCTCCAGGGACTTTCAGGAAGAATTGGTCTGAGCCCAGGTGGCTTCTACTAAAAGAAGCAGGGGAATAAACAGAATTGATTTCATTGATAAATGTTTTTGAAGATAAAGACAAAGGAGAGTTTATACAAATGAGTTTCTATAAGCAATCTAAATTATTGGTTTTTGATAGATTTTTTGTTCTATTTGTTGTAGTTCTTTGTGACTTCCTATTACCAGAATTCTGTTTATTTCCTAAGCTGTCTTTGTTGCCGGTATAATCCCATCAGCGTACTTTTATCCAGCCGGTACAAATAGATCAAACCAATTAAACTCATAAAAGCAGAAAAATAAAACATGTAGGGTAATCGTTCAACATGTTCTCCAATGTAACTGCCTGCCACTAAGGCTCCCCCGCCTATAGCTATTTCCAACGCAATATACATGGTTGCCATAGCCCGTCCCCGTTTGGCCTCGTCCCCAAGATCAATCGTCCAGGCACTGATAGTCGGAAAAAATACCCCAACTCCAAGACCAAATAATATGGATGCCCCGTAAAACCAGGCCGGGGAGATACTGTGTGCAAATACCAGCATGGACAAAATGATGATAAAGATGGAAAACTTGAGCACGGGTATCCTTCCAATCTGATCCGCAATCCTACCTGCAAAAAACCGGGTAGATATACTGGATAAAGTGAATAAGGTAAAATAAATACCGCGATTACCAATTTGTAAGCGATCGCTCAGGTCAGGGGCCAGGGTCAATAATACCCCATAAGAAAAATAACAACAGATCATGACAATAGCTGCTGGTAAAACCAGGGGGTCGAAGATGTCTGCCCTACTTATTTTTAAATGCGACCAGTGAAATCGTTGTTTGACTATTAGGGTTTCAGGTAAACGGATTAGGATCAATAGTGATAAAAAGGCCAGCACAGAAGAAAAATAAAACATCGTATTGATTCCATACGCCGATACCAGCCAACTTCCAAAAGGAGGTGTCGCGGACGAACCCACACTGGAACTTATACCCAATATCCCAAGAGCTTCCCCTCTTCGATTCCAGGGCACAATATCAGCTACATACGCAGAGGACGCCGTGGGTTTGAACCCTGTAGAAAATCCATGTAAAAACCGGATCAAAAGAAAACCGGCCACCGTATGCACCACCGGATAAAGCATACCACAAAATATACAGGCAAATACACCAAAATACATGATGGGGATCCGGCCTATGGTATCGGTGAGTTTTCCGCTAAATGGTCTGGAAATACCTGCAGTCAATGTGAATAAAGCAAGGATCAATCCTATGTATTGAGCCCCGCCCATTGCCCTCAGGTATTGGGGCAATTCAGGCAACATCATGTTAAAACTCCCGGCAAACAAGGCATGGGAAAGACAAAGCATCAAAAAAGGCGGAGTATAAAGCCGGGAAGCTCCAGGGTGAGCCAGCATGGGGCGAAGATAGGAAATAAGTATTGTCGATATTTGTCCTGCCACAGCATTACAGAGGGACTCAGAATAAATACCTCCTCAGTGCTTGCCACAGAAGCTCAGATGAACTCAGAATAAAAAAATATTCCTCCGTGTTCTCCGTACGAAACGTAAGTCAATTATCTCCATGCCACAGAAGCTCAGATGAACGCAGAAAAAAAA
>JAWXBI010000173.1:0-28744 GCA_034439915.1 Saprospiraceae bacterium
AAGGGGAACAGCCTCTGCAGGCTGCTGAAAGGGAGTTGACCGAAGAAACCGGATTAAAAGCCGCATTGTTTACGCCGGTACTGGAAATGCAGTTATCCAATTCGGCGACGGATGAGATATCCATATCTTATGTTGCAACCGGACTTTCACATGGGCCCTCCTCTCCGGAGGTCGATGAAAAACTGGAAGTAAAAAAAATCCATTTCGATGAACTGGTGGATATGGTTGAACGAGGGGAGATAAAGGATGCCTTGTCTGTAGCCACCATACTCCGGGTCCATCTCCTAAAGGCCAAAGGACAGCTGGACCGTTTTTAGTACTTATCTAATTAGGGATTGTGCGTTGGGAACAATTTTATTTTTCCCCTTTCAGATCTTTATAAATAGTAGTGACCATGGCTTCACTTTTAATAAAGCCGCTTCCGAAATTGGAGTCGTATTCTTTGCTGAGATTTAAGGCTTTGATCTGATCCAGGTCCAAGCCTTCATTGACCTTTTTTTTGACCATATCTCTCAGTGCCATCACGGCGTCCCGTGCATCGCTGTAATCTTTTTTATTGGCCAGGTCCCCGTGACCTGGTATGATGATGGTCTCCTCGTCGATGATCGTAAGTGTCCGGGATGCTCCAGCAATCCAGCCGTCCACGGAGCCCCCTGAATTTCGGTCAATGAATGGAAAACGCCCTTTCATAAAACAATCTCCTGTATGTAGGACATTGCTTTTAGGCAGATAATAAAGTGCATCACCGTCGGTATGGGCATGATCCACGTGAAATATCATTACATCTTCTCCGTTGAGGTGAACCTCCAGGTCGTCTCCAAACGTGATCACCGGCCAGGCGGCTTCCGGTGCAGCTTTTTGGGGTTGTGAAAAATTAATGATGCGCTGGTCGGCGGCCAGGCGGGCTCGTACATTCTTGTGCGCCAAAATGGTGGCGCCCATTTTCGCAAAATTTTCATTACCCCCGGAATGGTCACCGTGGTAGTGGGTATTAAATAAAAATTTGACCTCTCCAGGATAGATAGCCTGAATTGCAGCGTTGATTTTCACTACTAACGGAGCAAACTGGTCATCGATCAATACATTCCCATCCTTACCGGACAATACCATCATGTTGCCGGCTCCCTGCCACTGCAACATATGGATATGGTCTTTGATTTTAATGGTGGAGATGACGGCATCGTCCATATTGGCCTGGGCGGATGTAATAATTCCGAATCCTAAAAACAATAAAAGCAAAGTATATTTCATAAACAATAAATCGATTTAAGTCAATAAAATTAGATCATCCGGATCAGATTCCAGAGAAATATTTCTTCATTCATCACATGATATGACGATTGCAAAGATTAGTTCATTTTCGTCACACAGGTAACCCGTACATCTGATGGCTTTGACAAATTAATTTGCTGCCAGATCAACCTGCTTCCTTTTAGAGTGTCTATTAAAAAAGTAAATAAGAACAATCAATAGGATCATCCCGGAAACGATCCACTTTACAGGCAATGTAAACGTATTTAACTTCATGGCTTCGTTATCCCCAAATAATACCAATCCAGCCCAGAAGTAAGGCTGCTTTGCAAAAGCCTGGCCTGATAAAACGTAGTCCAGTTTTGATTTACGAAGGGCATCCGCCTTACCCATGCCTGCCTTGATATTGTTCAAAAATCCAACCACTATTTCTTTGGTGGAAGCATCATTTGCTGGTCATAGACTCATTAATACATTTTTACATCCGGCTGATTTGAATGCCCTGGCCAAAGATTGAACTCCGTCACCGCGCCGGTATCGTCCAACTCCAGTATTGCATGCGCTTAAAATGGCTAATTCCGTATTCATACTGTATTCGTTTAACTCATAGGCAAAAAGCGGTTCATTTCCTTGTGTGGAGCGAAAAAAAAGCTGGGAATAATCGGGATTTTGATTATCAGCAACGGCATGCATAGCCAGGTGTACAATACGAGAATCGTTGGCATTATTCTTGAACGTTTGTTTGTCGACATCCTTTCCTACAAAGCTCAGGCCATTCATGATTTTCGCCCCTTCAAGAACTTCAGGGATATTAAAATTCAAAGGACCTAGCGTAGCCCGGCTTTCAGAATAAAATCCTTCCAACGTTTTAGCTTGCGTTTCAGTAACCTGTATGTTTTCTTTCCCTGAATACTCCGGTGCAAAACCGGAATAAAAATACCTGGCATTGGTATTTGATTTTTGAAGTAACAACTTGCTTGAAAATTCATAGTGAATGGAATGTTTTTTTATCATAGGCTCCCCGGCTGAATCCACAAGCATTTCAAATGGAATTTTAAACAATAATCCGTCCGGGATGACGATAAGGTGTTCGGAGGTCAGGTTCTTTTCAAAAGGGGCTAATAACAGATTATACATCTCTTTCGTCACAGCTTCAAGTTCAAGTTGTACAGCCCGTTGACTGGAATATTGAATAAAGACATCCATATTATTTTTATCCCTGAGACTTAGTTTTTTAGAATAATTATATTTTCCATCTGAAGAAATCAAGGTTGCAACCAGGTATTCATCGCCGACAAAATAATCGATTAATTGCGCCTGGTTTTCTTTCAGGTAGTTCAAAATTTCAGCCATGGGATATTCCATCCGCTCCGTGGGGTTGTAAATCTTTTGCAGCAATTCCTTATTATTTCCTTGCAGGATGTCCAAATCCGCTTCCAATTCAAATAATGTTGATTTAAGCAGACCAAGTTGAAGTGAATCCTCCTTTTTATTTTCCTTTTGAGTGGATAAAATTTTTACTTTGGTCCGTTCAATTTCATTCTGTTGTTCGAGCACTGCAGCTAGAGGACTTTGAAGATGGGCTTCCCGTATCTCATATTTTTGAATGATGCAATTCCGTAATGTAATGGACTTATGCGCTTCAGACCAATTGATGAGGTTTTGTATGGATTGATCATTTTTATTTATCTGGTATTCTTCTGATGCCAGTCGGATAGCTGTTTCATATAAGGGATAGAATTCAATTTCCTGGGCAATTTTGCCTTCTTCAGAAAAATTTCTTTCCTGAAGATATACCAAGCCTTCATTGAAAAGATTGAACAATCTCAGGCAATCTTGCCGCTGATCCCGAATCATGTCTTGCCCTCCCATTTTAACCAGGGATTTAAACTCATAGCACAAAAAATACAATACGTTTTTGATATAGTCCGGTGTCAGGTTTGACCAAATTATACGATTTTCCTTCAATGCTCCATAATTACCATCATTCAGGTAAGTATGATAAGCCGAGTCACAGATTGATAAAACATCTTTAAATTGTCCGGATTCAAAATAGAGTTGAACCAGTCGGGTTTGCCTGAGGTATTTGGCAATAAAATCATTAGGAGCAGAAACCATTTTTGATTTTACCAGCTCTATGGCATCCTGAATTCTACCCTCCTGGGATAACACGTAACTCTTCTGATTATAAACAGGGATCAAACCAGTCCAATTATTCCTGGCTTGCAGTTGCTGAATCACAGAATCCAAAAACAAACCCGCTTTAATAAATTCTCGCTTTTGCATAGCCAATTCGGCATTAACACTATAGTATAGGTACTTAACGTTATTTTTTTCCCTCGGATATTTAATTAATAACTTGTCGACGTCATTGATTAAGGATTCGGCCAGACTGAATTCTTTTCTTGTGGATGCCATATAAGACTCCACTAATTTCGAGTTAATATAACGTAAGGGAATACTCTTCAATAATCGATTAAGCGTTTTGGGTAATTCAAACATAAAATTATGTACTTCTATTAATCTCTTATTTTCTACCAGTTTTTCACTTTGTTCATATAGTTTAAAATGGTAGTTGAGGATCTCCGTACTTTTATCATAATACAATTTCGCTTTCGTATAATCTCCGATTTAATCGTAAAATCCACCCATATTTCCATAGGCCAAGGAAAGAAAAATATCGTTGCTATCCAGGATTTCACGGCGCAAATCAAAAGAATGAAATAAATTTTCCCTGTATCTTTTTAAATCTCCAAAATGACTATAACAGAAGGCTAATTTATTAAGAAACATGGTGGTAAGGATGTGCTTTTCACCAAAGTGTTCCATACAATGATCATATCCCTGTTGAAGGTATATAAATGCACTGTCATACAATCCAAGGAGTTGAAAACTAAAACCGATTTCAAAGAGTACATGACCATTAATCAAGCACAACCTATTGCCCATGGATTGATGGCAAAGACCGGAATACCAATCCAATAAAGGTTTTAATGTATCAATTGATTTCTTTTTATCATCCTGGTCTCCTGCCCAGACAATTAATTGCTCTGCTTTTAATGAATCGAGATGAAAATCCGGGGGTCTTTGATTCAAATTACCAGATTCTAATTCTACATTTTTGCAGGCAACGGCAAACAGAAGGTATCCTGATGCGAGCAGCGTTGCAACAAATAATTTACCAATCATAGACTTACGTTTATCGATAAACAAACAAATAATTACCAGTATACTTGAATCGGATGATCGATTTTGCCCACCCTATCATAGTGTTATAAAGTGAAAATAAACAAATAATTAATAAATCACAAGATCATAGTGACCGGGGTATCTGCTTAAATTGCACGAGTTATATACTTGGAATCAGGATTAAATCTAAAACGAAACAGGATCGCTTTAAATGCTAATTTTAAGCGGCTTCGTAGGTGTTTCTAATTATATACATTCTTTTAATTCCTTCTCCGTATACGCCATCCCATGTACTTTTAATACGTCCTCCGAAACACCTGCCCATTTATTCGGGGTGTTTCCTTTGTAGCCGATGTCTTTAACCCCCATGGCCGATGAATAAAATCCGCTGGCCGTGAGGTTACGCATCAGGTTAAAAAAGCTCACACCCTGGGAATGTTCAGGTTTGGCTTTTTTAGGATAAGCAATCAGATCCACTAATTCAATCTGCTGGGCTGATGAGACGTCCTTAAACGGTTTTTGGAATTTAGTCAGGCTTTGCAAGTCCAACCACCTCAATCCACCCCGCATAGGCACCTGGTGATTCGGTTGATCCTTGACTATAAATTCAATAAAATCCGGGACCCCGGCATCGGTAGCACTGCCGCTTACTGCATCTTTTGGGATGATAATATTGGCCAATATAGCGATGGTTGCCATTTCGTCGGCTGTAAAAAATGTTTTGGATACAATCTCCTGATACCTGGCGATTTCTTCAGGTTGACGCGAAGGGCCTTCCGGGGGTGTTTTGCCCGGATCGATTTTGGCTTCAGCGGGTTTGTTGTCTTCTGTTTTACAAGACTGCAATAAACCCATAGCGGTGACCGAACCGAGGGCTATTGTTTTGAGAGATTCGCGACGTTTCATTTTGTTGATTTTTGACAAGAATAACTTTAGTTCGAGGATCAGGTTAAGATTAGTGTTTCACTCATTGCGTTTGGTAAGGGAATATCGAAGCCTTCTTCTTTTAAGCCTTCCAGATGAAATTTTATGGCTTCAATGGTATTTTCAAGTGCAGATTCATAATCTTCTCCCATCCCTATGCATCCTGGCAAATCCGGAACATAAGCCCCGTATCCTCCATCCTGCACTTTTTCAATAATAATCACATATTTGAGCATGTATATTATTTTAATAACTGTGCTTGTTTTAATATTGATTTTTCCATCTCTTTTGTAAGGTCATTGGAGAGCCTATGAACAGGAACGGTAACCAACCCCTTTTTAATTGAATGTTTAAATTGTTGGTGACTACCTTTTTGCCTAACCAAAAACCAACCATCTTGTTCGATTATTTTTATTATTTCTTTTGTTTTCAAAATTACCCTTTTCTGAAAATTAGATTTCTTTCTTTTTAAATTGGTCAATAAGGTATTCGGAAGTACGCATAGACAGGGCCATGATGGTCCAGGTAGGGTTTTTGTCTGCCTGGGATACAAATGAACCGGCATCGGCTACGAAGAGATTTTTACATTCGTGTGCCTGTGCATATTTATTTAAAGGCCCTTTTTTAGGGTCATTCATCATTCGAACTGTCCCTACTTCGTGTATGATGCGTCCCGGGGCAGCCAAGCCATAGTTATTCTCTGCTGTTCCGATTCCGTAGGTAATGGTAGCTCCCATCTGGGTGAGGATTTCCTGAAAGGTCTCCTGCATATGTTTAGCTTGTTTGATTTCATAATCCGACCATTTGTAATTAAACCGCAATACCGGGATTCCGTATTTGTCCACCACATTGGGATCGATCTCACAATAATTGTCTTCACGGGCAATGGCTTCACCCCGGCCGGCCATCCCCACGAATGCCCCATAAAAATTGCGGTAATCCTGTTTCAGGGATGCACCATAACCTCCTGCTTCTTTGGTCTGTCCTTTGACTGGGAATTTGCCATTGAGGTTTTCCATTCCCGACATAAATCCATAACCCGGCATACGCATGCCACCACCGTATTCAATATGATACCCCCGCGGAAAATCCAGTTTTTTATTGTCCAGCCACCAGGGTGAATAGATGTGTGCACCTCCCACTCCGTCTTCATTATACCGCTCATGACCTATAAGTTCAGGCAAAACACCACCCATATCTTTTCCGGTGGAATCATGCAGGTATTTACCGACTATATTACTTGAATTGGACAAACCATTTGGATGCCTGGATGATTTGGAATTGAGCATCAACCGAGCCGATTCGCATGCACTGGCAGCCAGGACCACCGCTCTTCCCCGGATACGGCTTTCCTGCATGGTCAGGCGATCCACATAGGAGACTCCGGTCGCTTTTCCTTCCGCATCTGTAGTCACTTCGCGGGCCATGGCGTTACAAATCAATTCCACATTTTTATTTTTCAACGCAGGGATGACCAGGCAGGATGAAGAGGCAAAATCAGCGTAATACTGACATCCCCTTCCACATTGGGCACAGTATACGCACACTCCACGTTCATCGTTTATTTTTTCAGTGAGCATGGAGAGCCGTGAAGGGATCACATTGACCCCTGCTTTTAATGCCCCTTTCTTGATATATAATTCGTGTAAACGTGGTTTCGGGGGCCTTAAAAAATACCCATCCGGATCATTGGGCAGGCCTTCATTGGTACCAAAAACCCCCAATAGTTTATCCACCCGGTCATAATAAGGTTTAACTTCATCATAACCAATGGGCCAATCTTCCCCCAACCCATCATGACTCCTATGCTTAAAATCACGTGGACCAAAACGCAATGATATCCTTCCCCAGTGATTGGTCCTTCCCCCCATCATCCTTGCACGCCACCAATCAAACGTGGATCCGTTCTTTTGAGTATAAGGCTCTCCGTCGATCTCCCAGCCTCCATAACAAGCATCCATATCACCAAAAGGGCGAAATTTGGTGCTGGCGCCCCGACGCGGAGATTCCCAATTCCATTTAAATTGGGTGATGTCTTTCTTAGGATCGTACATCGGTCCGGCTTCCAGTAAACAAACTTTCAGGCCGGCCTGACCCAGGATATAGGTGGCCATTCCCCCACCTGCACCGGAGCCGACAATAACGACATCATAAACAGTCGGATTTTCTTTTATCTGAAGACTTTGCATTACAAATAAGTTTAAAGGTCTAATGTAACTAAATTCTATTGACGAAAAATGCCGGCAGGATATAAATTTATTTTACACGCTCTCCCCCGGACCCGTCCTGGTCATCATATTAACATCGTTTATCGGAAATTAAATTAGTAGGTGGAACAACATATAGTATCAGCTAATGCAACCACGGTTTTCTTAATCGTCTTCCCTAAAAAGTATCACTGGCCTGAGAGGTTTTTAACCATTAACGCCGCTGAATCGGGGCACAATGATTTAAATTCCGCACTTCCTTTCAGTGCTTCAGGTGCTGCAAGGCGATCCAATCTTTGATAACCTCTTTTTGAAAAAAATGTTTCGGCAGTTTCAGTTAATAAATATAAATTCTGAAGGTTAAGTCCGGTGGCGTAAACTTCCAGCGTATTCACCAGATTTTGTGCCAAGCCTTGATTTCGAAATGCAGGAGCAACCCATAAACTCCGCAACAAACCATGGCTACCATAAATCTCCAGCCCGATACAACCGGATAAAGTTTGATTTGAAGTGGCTTTAAAAAAGTGTGGCAACCGGGAATCGAGATCAGAATAAATCAATTTATTCTGCTGTAGTGCTGAACGGATCACATGAAAATCATCATGCTCCGCTGGCAGGATTTTAATGGCAGAAAAGACGGTTTCCAAATAAGGCAATTTTGAACCTTAAAATTAATTATTTCAGATTAAAAAAGGTGGACCCGGTGCTTAAAGACTAACTTTGCTATCGATATATGCAATCATCCAAGCGGAACAGAATCAACACGCTCCTGATGTTGGTTTTATCAGTTTCCTGTTTAACCCTCCGCGCTCAGACCCAGGTCACCGGGTTTATCCAAGACGCCTATACCCACCAGAGTCTCACCGGGGTAATAATCAGGTTAATTGATCTTAATGGTGATACGGCAACTGCAGTGACCGATCTCAACGGTAAATTTAATTTCGAAAATGTCAATTCTGGCAGATATATGATCCATGCTGCTTTCGCCAATTACCAGGAAGCGAGGATATTCAATTATCTGATAGGCCGCATCAACGTGCCCATTTATATTGAGATGGAGCCGGAGATTGAAGATTTACCTGAGGTCATTATTACTGACCGGACCACCGGAGATTATTTGCATCCCCTGTCCAATCGTCTGCTGGTTTCCAGGGAACAAACAGAGCGATTGCCGGCTGGTTTTTTTGATCCGGCAAGATTATTTACTCAGCAGGCTGGTGTGTCCCCCCTCAATGATGCTGCAAACCATTTGATCATAAGAGGTAATAACCCGGCTTTTGTAAAATGGATGATCAATGGCACAGAAATCGTCAACCCCAACCACCTAAGTAATGCGGGCACTTTTACAGATCAGGCCAGCGCTAGTGGAGGTGGGGTCAACATGATCAGTGCTTCAGTATTGGAAAATACCTATTTGATAAAATCACCTTATTCGGCTGGAGTTGGAAATGCATTAGCTGGTATTGTAGACCTAAATCTAAGACCCGGAAGGATAGATAAACTTTCAGCAGAGGCTCAAATCAGTTTATTGGGGATGGAGGTCGGCCTGGAAGGCCCTTTGTCCGGTTCGAGGGGGAGCTCATTTATTATGCGTTACCGGTACTCCACGGTGGGTTTATTGTCAGTACTTGGTGCCCAGTTTGGGGATGAAAGCATCAATTACCAGGACCTTATGGGCCATCTGCATTTCCCAACAGCAAAAAATGATTGGAGTATTTATTTTTTCACTGGCAACAATCACAATCGCTATGCCGGGAAAAAGGATTCCACTCAACTCACTATAGATAAAGAAAGACAAAACATTGAATTTTCCGGTGGACAGACTATTGCCGGACTCAGCCATGAATTGAGAATAAACAGCAAAAACAGATGGGTGAATGATTATATTTATTCAAGATTAAAAACATCCCGTTCATTTGGATTGGTAAGTACGGAAACCTTAGCGAATCAAAATCATTTGAATCAGGAAAAATGGAGTTTACATTCTCGATTTGTAACTGCTATTCGTAATAATGGAGTATTGACCAGCGGAATGCAAGTACATGCCAATAAAGATGAGGCCAGATACCAGGGAGGATCAGTTGCTCCAAATGCAAATTGTTGCCCCGATCCATATTACAGTATTCAACCTTATGTCAATTATTCCATACAGATCAAAAAATTAACCTGGCAAACCGGAATTCATTCGCTGATTTCAATCGGAGCATCATTGGAACCGAGGATACAATTGATGTATCGATTAAAACCGGATCAATCTATTCAATTACATGCGGGTAAATACTCTCAATTGCCCAGTCCTATTTCATATTATCCCAAAGCATTCCGGAACCCAATTCCTTCTTACCAATTTCAATTGGGTTATCAAAAATCAAAAGAGATGTTTGAATGGAGTAGTTCTATATACTATCAATATCATTTGAAAGTGCCTGCCGGCGGTGAACATTATTCATTGATCAATGAAAATCCATTTCAGATTGGAGAAATCGGTCAGTCTGATTCTAAAGGCAAAGTCTATGGATTGGAAACTACATTGGGTACACATTTTGGTGAATGGAGTTGGACGGGCAATCTGTCTTTATTTAATTCCAAACTAGTCGCTCCATCCGGGAAAATATTTTCAAGTCGGTTTGATCAAAAATACTTGTTGCACTCCGGGATAGGCAGGGAATGGGTCAAAGAAAAATCGAAAGCGAAAAGATTAATTGGATTCCACACTCAATTTTCCTATGGCGGAGCATTAAGAGATACTCCTATCGATGAAGCCAAATCGATTCTCCTCAAGTTCCAGGCATATGAATGGGGTAAATTAAATACCATTAAAAGACCTGATTTATACCGGTTGGATTTCCGGATTTATAAAAGAAAGTTTTACAAACACATGAACACATTGTTAGCTTTGGATATTCAAAACTTGACAAATAAACAAAATTTCGCCTTCTCTTATTTTGATTATGTTCAAAAACAAACTGTGGTCAACTATCAATTAGGAATTTTACCCAATCTTTCTTTTACCATCGAATACTAATTTGCATGAAAATATTTTTTTTAGTCCTGGGTTTTATCTTTATTTCTTTTGCCGTATTACAATACAATGATCCGGACCCCTATATCTGGGCACCTTATTATTTATTGATCGCAGCGATTTGTTTTTTGGAATACAAAGGCAGGTATTATAATTTGTTCGTTGGGTTGACCTTCCTTGGTTCCTGGATTTGGGCAGCATTTTATGTTCCTGACTTATTGGCCTGGCTGACTCATGGTATGCCTAATATTGCGGATCAAATGAAAGCAGAAACACCATACGTCGAAAATATGCGGGAGTTTCTTGGGCTTTTACTTTGCTCCATCACGATTGGAAGTATCATGTATAGAAATATAAAAAGTTAAACGAAATAGAATTGATTTACGATTTACGATTGATCCGAATCGGATCGATTGATTAGATTTTGGACTGGCTAAGGATTGATTGAAACTGAGTGTTCTCTCATGAAATACGTTGACACAAAAAATGTTGATAACTTTTCTTAAATTATTAAGAAATGACATTACAAGAGAGACTAAGGAGGCGATTCAGTGAAAATTTCAAAAAGGAAATCGTAATTGATCTTGAATTAGGCAAATTGACTTTGCAGCAAGTGAGCCTGGCCTATGAAGTCAGGCAATCAAACGTTAAAAGGTGGGTGGAGAAATATGGTAAAGAGCCTATGCCGAAAGGAATATTGATACAGAGTCGGGATGAAATTAATAAACTGAAAGATTTAGAAAGGGAAGCAAAAAAGTTGAAACAAATCATTGGAGAACAACAGATAAAAATAATTTATCTGGAACAATGCATGAGATTGGCAACAGATAAGTTGGGGAATGATTTTGAAAAAAAAACCAAATGATTATTCTGGAGGGTATAAAAGCCAATAAAAGTGGAATGAATGGGATTACCATGGAGCAGCTGTATAGCTATACCGGGGTAAGCCGACAAGCGTATTGTCAATCTATGATCAGAAGGAAAAAAGAAGAAACGGTGATGGATGAAATTTCTATAGAAGTTAATAAATACCGAATGGGGAAGGATGCCTATGCGGGTTCAAGATCCTTGTATTACAATTTAGGGATAAAAAGGAAATATAACCTGGGGGTGAATAAGTTTGAGTCGCTGATGTCGGAATATGGACTAACCTTAAGCCGGGTAAGTACAAAAATGATAACCACGATATCAAGTCCGAGAAGCTGGCAATACGACAATCTGGTTAATGGATTGATCATCGAAGATATAAATCAAGTTATAGTTGGAGATTTGACTTATGTGCTAAAGGATAGTCAGCGGTATTTTGTATTTAGTTTATTTGATTTATATAGTGCAATGATGGTTGGTATTTATGGTGGCCCAAGGATGAGGTCAATAGAAGCAATCAAACCATTAGAGCAGGGTGAGGAGTTAAGAGGAGAAGAAATCAGAGGATGCATCCATCATACGGATGGCGGTTCACAATATTTTCCAGACTTGTATATGAAAAAACGGAATCGCTGAAAATGATAATAAGCGTCGCAAATAATTGCCTTCAAAATGGATATGCCGAACAGAGAAATGGGATGATTAAAGAACATTTTCTTCCCCTCATACGAGGAAGGAATGAGAAAGAATTTAACAAAGGACTACAAGAAATAAAAATGGAATACAATTACAATAGAAAACAAGAAAAGCTGGGCTAGAAGTCTCCGGTTGAATTTGAACTATCCCTCCACGGACAGAATGCTCTGGAAAGAAAGCAGTTGTCGACCTATACCTTTAAAATCTAACAAAAATGAATGTTGGGTTTTTTTTAGGCATATCAGACCGAAATGTTACTTTTGAATTTAGTCAAAAGAAAACCTCCCCAAAAGATTTGGGAAGGTCTAAAAGAACTTTTCGTTCTACCAGAATTAATCCTGTCGAGTTGCTCCCCAGCATAGCTCGATTCCGCTTCATTCTGGCAGAACAAACTTAAAAAACTACCATATTATTAAACTGAAAAAGTTATCCACATCTTTAGGCTTTGGGTAGAAAGCTTGTCAACCTATTTAATGGGGCAGCAATTTGACTGACCACTGAGTAACTGTCTACTGTTTACTAATAACAATACACCTTAACTGCTTTTAAATTTCGATTACCTACCAAACTCACTATATAAACATTATTATTAGGGGGTATCCAGGGTATACTGATTTCACTACCACGAATAGATGGCATTCGGACAGAGTTTAGTAATTTTCCATCCAACGAGTATATATTCATTGTATGAAACTGCTCTACGTTATTTAATGCAAACCTTCCATTATTATGTCTAACAATTGGACCGATTTGTTTTTGGGTCTCAGTGGTAGATGCACCTTGGGCTCGGAATGCAAAATTCATATAACGGATAGTATCTACGCTATTATCCCCCGCATGAGTTCGAATATTAATGCTTTTAGCCATTTCATTGGTAATTATTAATGAATCAAAGTTTCTTAATAAAATAATATCTGAATAATTACCGGTAAGCGGTCCCATCACAGAGGGTTCAAAATAACTTCGAGCTACGCATATGCCGTTAAAATCTGTTCTATTCCACTTTAATGTCAATGGAAACATATAGGTATTTACCTTTAATACGAGTTGTAAAGGACCTTATTCGTATTCACCACATTTTGGAGATTGAACTATGGACCTATCATAGGAATAAACATTAAATGGATGCAGCTGTATATCAAAACTATCTCTAAATAATAAGTCTTGGTTCGAGGGTTTTATATGATACTCTCCAAATAAAGTATCCTCATATGGATCATAAGCATTTTTATCAAATCCTATCGTAAATTTTATAGACTTGCGTTGAGCATTAGTCATTGTGAAATCAGACTCAAATTCTGCTTTCTTTTGGGATGATACCAGTATTGGAAATATCAATCCAAGAGTGTACAATAAATATGAAATATTCATCAACTCATATTAATAACAGTACAACTTAAAGGACTTCAAATTTCGGTGACCTACCAAACTCACTATATAAACATTATTATTAGGGGGGATCCAGTGTATACTGATTTCACCACTATGAATAGATGGCATTCGGACAGAGTTTAGTAATCTTCCATCCAACGAATATATATTCATAGTATGAAACTCCACCACATTATTTAACACGAATCTTCCATTATTATGTCTTACGTCAGGATTGATTTGTTTCTGTGTCTCAGTAGTAGAGGCACCTTGGGGTCGGAATGCAAAATTCATAAATCGCACCGTATCTATATTGTTATTTCCAAAATAAGGATATTCGGCTATGCTCTTTGCCATATCATTTGTGATTATTAAAGAATCCAAGTTTCTTAATAGAATGATATCGGAGTAATTACCCATAAGTGGTCCCGTAATGCTTGGTTCAAAATAGCTCCTGGCTACACAAATACCACTAAACTCCTTCCTATCCCATTTTAATATCAAAGGAAACATATAGGTATTAACTTTTATTATTAATTGCAAAGGTCCGTATTCATATTCCCCACATTTTAAAGACTGGACAATCGATCTGTCATATGAAAAAACATTAAATGGATGTAGCAGAACATCAAAACTGTCCCGGAAAAATATATCATGATTCGGGCGATAAAGATTATATTCACCAAAGATTGTATCCTCATATTCTGCGTAAGCATTTTTATCAAACCCTATAGTGAATCTTGCAATTCTGCCTTGAGCATTCGTCATAATAAAATCAGACTCAAATTCTGCTTTCTTTTGGGATGATAGCCGTGTAGGAAATAATATTGTAATAACCCAAAATAGGAATGAAATTTTCATAAACACATTTATTTAATTATGCTCAGATTTTGACTGTAGATGTTATTATCTGCATTAATTTCAACAGTATAAATTCCTGTTGGTAGATTATATAAACCAATTTGTTGCCTATAAAATCCTGCTACTTTGTTTTTTTCTTTTCTTAATTCTTTAAAATTAGTTTTGGCTGTAATGTGATAAATTCGCACAGAAAGATCTTTTACTGTTTCTGTGAGATCAAAACTCAAAATACTTGATGATGTTGAGGGGTTTGGACTAATATTCATTCCTCTTAACAGCGGAGGCAATATATATACACAAGTAAAGCTGGTAGAGGGAGGGGAACAAGGGTCATTGTAAACCGTTAAAGTAGCCCGATAAGTACAATTCTCATCAAGAGTACCAAGAGAAGATAAGTTTAAATTAGGCGCAGTACCTGTAACTATACCGGAATTATAGTATGTTCCCAGGTTAGTTGTTGGACAATTAAATGAACCAGTGGAACATTTCCATACTTCGATTTTATATTGAGTATAGTTGGTACTATATGTGCAATTCATATATAGTGGACTTCCAGAGTTGGGTCTAAAACTTGAAGGCAAGGAAAATAAAGATTTGGGTAAATTGGCTCGATAAGGGCTGCCGGCACCACCATTGCAAAAATAACTCCTTAACCTGTTTTTTTTTTGCTGTGTAATGGCCGGCTCATAAGACATGTAATCCATAAAATAGTTTCCTACATTGTCCCAGTTAGAGCAAAGTGGCTGACAGGAAGGGTTTCCAAACTCCCAACATCGAAATCCTGGGGAATAAGTATCGGTAATTCCAAGCATGGCGTCCCAGTCATAACATCCACCAGGGCATGCTACACCAGTTGTGCACTCGATATTATGCACTAAGCCGCCTAAATGGCCTATTTCATAATTTATTGTGGTTGCAGTACTGTGAGTCCACCAGCCACCTGTTTTATATTTTATATACTCATTATGAGCATTGTAAATAAGAGCAAAAGCAACAATAGGTTGTGCATTGAATTCTGAAGCAACTCCTGCCATTCCGCTAATTGGATCCCCGGCAATTGAATCCCTTCCAAGAAAAATATTTATTTCTGATACGAAATTCTGTCTCCACGAAGCGTAGTTAGCCAAGGAATTCCATGCTGTGTTGTGTAAAGTATTATTTCTATCAAAATATACACCGGCTAAAACAAATCTAATTTTTGTATCTCCGGCAGATGCTGGTGGAGATGGTTTTGGTAAAAAAGGGGCTTGATTTGTAGTGAATTCAGTATTCATATGTGTCATCAGAGCGGCAGCATGCTGATAACCATTAAAGCGTCCCCCGCTTCCGTCAGATGTATCAGTGAAATTACTTGTTCCATCCGACCGCAAAACGTAGTGAAAATTTACTTTTACAGTATAAATACAATTGCTACTTGGATCAGTACCTTGAGCACCACCACCATTTCCTCCAGCAAGGGAGCAGCTAAAGGGTTGTGATTTTAATACTGTAGCAAAAATCAATAAACAAGTCTGAAGTAAAAGGCTTTTAATAAAAAATGAAATAGTTTTTAATGGTGTTCACATACAATCGAATATTAGGAATTAAAAAATTTATTTGGTGTGACTTAGTAAATATAATGATTTTAACACCTCTTTGTCAATAGCCTTTGGTTAATTTAAGTAAAAGAGCAATATAATACCGTTAAAGATGGATGAACTTCAGTTTGATAATGATGAAGTGGTCGGAAGGAAAAGGCTAAAGGTGAAAGGTGGATAAACCTGCCAGCTCTGCGCATATATCTTTAATAGACCTGGTAGGTTTGGTTTATTAAATAGATTTAAATATCAATATTTCTGATTTATAATTAGGGTCTGCTGAAAAACCATTAAGAGCTTGTAAATAATGGAGATATGTAGTTAACTTAGGTATACAAATGCAAGCATAAATGGCAATAGCTCAAAGAAACCGTGCATCAAAGGTAAAGTACCTGAGTCAACATCAATTGGTATTAGAAGGATTTGAAACACCCTTCAGCCAGAAGCTGGATGCGACCAATAGGTGGGTTACCTTAGCACAACGTATACCTTGGGATGCCTTAGTGGGTATATATGCAAGTCGAATGCAAAATGGTAAAACAGGAGCGGAAGGTATAAATCCAAGAGTCGCACTTGGGGCCATAATAATCAAACATATGTGCGATTTAAGTGATCGGGAAACAATACTTCAAATACAAGAAAACATGTACATGCAGTATTTTATCGGTTACTGCAGTTATAGCAATTTGACATCCTTTGATCCGTCCTTATTTGTTGAATTGAGATCAAGATTGAGTATGGATCAAATCAATAAAATCAATGAAATAATAATACAGTTATCAGGGATACAGGACAAACTTCCTGATAAAAGCAATGGAAGAAATGAGCCCCCATCCGGAAATAAGGAAGAGCCTTCAATAGAATCTTGCCAACGACTTGAAGCGGAAGCCCAAGCTCAAAAAATCGTTTCGGAGCTAGAAGGTTCACAGGATTCAAGCGATGTAGATCTGGCTGATTTAAGTTTAAAAAATGATATACAAGGTGTACAACCTGAGGTAATGGCTAATTTAAAAGGTTCTACGGCATCGAAAGGATCAGAGCCAAAGGGAAAAATGATTACAGATGCAACCGTATGTCCTCAAGATATTTCCTATCCCACAGATTTAAACTTGTTAAATGAGGCTAGAGAAAAATCGGAAGAACTCATCGATGTATTATTCGGATTGAGCAAGTTGTCAAAAAAGCCAAGAACCTATCGAAATGAAGCCAGGAAACTGTTTCTCCGCACAGCCAAAAAGAAAACCAAAACGAATCAAGAAATAAGGAGAGCGATAAGAAAACAATTGGCCTATCTGAAGAGAAATTTCAAAATCATCGATCAGTTGTTGAATGAACATGAACGCATACCATTGGACAAATATCAACTCAAATATCTATTCGTCCTAAAAACATTTTACGACCAGCAATTAGAAATGTATCAAACAAAGGTACACAGTGTAGAACACCGCATAGTGAGTATTCATCAGCCTCATGTCCGACCCATAGTTCGTGGAAAAGCATCAGCCAAAGTGGAGTTTGGAGCTAAAATACAGGTGAGCATTATGCAGGGTTATGCTTTTTTAGATGAAGTCTCCTGGGATGCCTTTAATGAGGGAACCCGACTTCTGGATAGTGTTGAAAAGCATAAAAGAAGATTCGGATATTATCCCAAAGAAGTACTTGTAGATAAAATATATTGTACCCGAGCTAACAGAGCTATGCTCAAAGAGCTACAAATCCAACTCATTGCCAAACCACTCGGAAGACCCAAGGCAGTGCCCAATCACATAAGTCCAGGAGCAAGAAATCCAATCGAAGGTAAATTTGGACAAGCCAAAACCGCATATGGAATGAACCGGATAAAGGCAAGACTCAAACATACTAGCGAATCATGGATTGCCACAATTATTATGGTACTGAACCTGGTTAAATTAGCCGGGGAGGTACCCTATTTTCTATATCGAACTATTGGGGAGATAATCACGAAGGTAATCTCATGGAATATATATGAATATATATCCTAATTGTACTTTGAGGGTATCAAGAATAAATAGTTACCCTCGTTTTGCTGACTTATTAAGCAGGCCCTAATTAATCCGATGTATCCGGATCGAGTTAATCGATTTAATCGTAAGCCGATGCGTCGGCTCGGATCAATCGTAAATCACAACAGCGTATTTTCCAAAAACCCATACTCTTTTGGATAATCCGTAGTAAAATGCAATCCCCTGCTTTCCCTTCTCAACGCAGCAGATCGGGTTACCAAATAACCAATGGATATAAGGTTTCTCAATTCACACAATTGCGGTGATAAAACCGAAGTATTGTATAAATCTTCTGTCTCATTATGTAATAGGTGCAGTCGATCCATAGCACGTTTAAGACGGACATTGGAACGCACTATACCCACATAACTACTCATGATTTCCTTAAGTTCTTTCCAACTTTGAGTAATCAATACCATTTCTGTTGGTTCCGTCGTACCGCTGTCATTCCATTCCGGTATATCTACTTGCAAGATGATCTGATCGATATCAGAGGTCAGGTGGTCGGCTATACGCCTGCCATAAACTAAGGCCTCCAGCAGAGAATTTGATGCCAGTCGATTTGCTCCATGTAATCCAGTGCTACTGCATTCGCCACAGGCATACAGATTTTTAATCGAACTTCTGCCTAACTGGTCCACCTTTACTCCTCCGCACATATAATGGCAGGCTGGCACTACCGGGATCATCATCTTCATCGCATCGATACCTATGCTCATACATTTTTCATATATCGTAGGGAAATGGGCAATAAAGGCTTCTTTATTGAGGTGCCGGCAATCCAGATAGACAAAATCATCCCCCCGAATTTTCATCTCGTTGTCAATGGCACGGGCCACAATATCACGGGGAGCCAACGATTTTCTCGGATCATATTTATGCATAAACTCCTCGCCATCCTTGGTTTTGAGGATACCTCCAAAACCCCTGACGGCTTCTGATACCAGAAAATCGGGGTTATCCCCGGCAGGATTATATAAAGCGGTTGGATGAAATTGAACGAATTCCATGTTCTCCACCCTTCCTTTAGCGCGATAAACCATGGCTACCCCATCTCCCGTGGCTATTTGGGGATTGGTCGTGTTCCTGTAAACCTGCCCTGCCCCACCTGTTGCCACAATTGTTGCGCGTGCTATCCAGGTCTCAATGGCGTGTGTTGCTTTATTGAGTACATACGCTCCATAACATTCTATAGCCGTATTCACCCGAGTCAAAGAATAGCCCAGATGGTGCTGAGTGATCAGGTTGATGGCATAATAATGTTCCCTAATAGTGATGTTGGGGAATGAGTTTGCTTTTTCCAATAGAGCCCTTTGAATTTCAGCCCCGCTGAGGTCTTTATAATGAAGGATTCTGTGCTCACTATGTCCTCCTTCCATACCCAGATCATAAGCCAGGTCTGATTTAGATTTATCAAACCGGGTGCCCCACTCAATAATTTCTTTTACTCTTGAAGGTCCTTCAGTGACTACATTATAAACAGCTTCTCTATTGCCAAGCCCGTCCCCGGCATCCAGCGTATCTGCTATGTGCTTTTCAAAATTATCTTTGGACTCATCCCATACAGCTGCGATACCCCCCTGGGCATATCTTGTATTGCTCTCGTACTGGATTGTTTTGGTAAGGACGGTAATTTTAAGGTCTTTTCTTTGCAAAGCCAGTTGAATTGCCGAAGATAATCCTGCAACCCCCGATCCGATAATTAAAACGTCGGTCTTATTCATATTGATTTTCAAAGGTAAAAGTAAGAAGAAGTAGACAAGTAGACAGTTAGTCCGTAGTCAGTTAATCAGTAGACAGTTAATCAGTAGTCAGTTAATCAGTAGACAGTTAGTCAGTAGTCAGCAGTGAGTGGTTTGGTGGCTGACCGCTGATCGCTGGACCGCTGATCGCTGATCGCTGATTGCTGATCGCTGATCGCTGATCGCTGATTGCTGATTGTTGATCGCTGACCGCTGAGTGCTGACCGCTGAGTGCTGACCGCTGACCGCTGATCGCTGATCGCTGATCGCTGATTGCTGACCGCTGATCGCTGATTGCTGATTGCTGATCGCTGACCGCTGACCGCTGACCGCTGATTGCTGACTACTCATGCTCCAACTCCGTATGCTTGGCAAATATCTGACTTCCAAAATACAGGCTGGCGTGATTGTCAAAATCGATTTCCGCATCCGTGGTATAAAATTCAACCTTATGATTTTTGGTCAACCGTCTTTCCATTTCGGGGTGGCGTTCCAGGTAAGTCACCAGACTATTGGCTACAAAGGGGCCCTGGCTCAAGACGGTGGTATCCTGCGGACAGACAGCTTTGATCTTGTCCACCAGCAATGGATAATGGGTACAGGCCAATAAGACGGTATCTATTTCAGAGGATTGTGCAAATAGTTGAGCCACATATTTTTCTACAAAATAATTGCCACCGGCATGGTCAAAATCATTGTTTTCTACCATGGGTACCCATAACGGACAGGCTTGTTGATACAAATGGAGATCTGGAAAAAAATGTTTGATTTCAATATCGTAGGAACCTGAATTTACCGTACCGGTTGTTGCCAGAATCCCTATCGATTGGGTTTTGGTGTAATTTCCAATTACTTCTGATGTTGGACGGATTACACCCAGGACCCTTCGATCAGGAGCCAAATGGGGTAATATAAGTTGTTGAATGTTTTTTAATGCTTTGGCTGAAGCGGTGTTGCAGGCAAGGATCACCAGCGGGCAATTTTGATTAAACAACCATTTGACACTTTCCAGGGTGTATTGAAATATCGTATTAAAGGACCGTTGACCATATGGAGCCCGCGCATTATCCCCGAGGTAGAGATATCCATAAGCCGGTAATACCTTGATCAAATCCCTGAGTATGGTCAATCCACCATACCCCGAATCAAAAACGCCAATCGGACCACTTATCATGAAGCGACAAAAGTAGCAGAATTCCCCTCACTTCAGTTCATCGGCCACTATAAATACGACAATATATTACCATATTTGTGGATGCGTATTGGGATCAATGCCCGATTGTTACTTCAAAACCGGATGGAGGGCATTGGATGGCATGCGTTTGAAATCATCAGCCGGATGACCCAATCTCATCCAGAGCATGAATTTGTTTTATACTACGATCGTCGCCAGGATATCCTGATCCCTTCAGGTAAAAACATAAGGCCTGTAATCCTGTTTCCACCCAGCCGACATCCATTTCTGATGTGGTGGTGGTGCAAAACTTTGTCCCGGGCAGTCCGCAAAGACCATATAGATGTTTTTTATTCCCCTGAAGTCCTATTGCCGGCAAGGGGAAAAATACCTATGTTAATTACGATCCACGATTTGTCACCCCTTGTTTTACCGGATAGTATACCTGGCTTATATGCTTATTATTTCCGGAACCTGTTACCTCTTAATGCAGCCAGGGCGGATCATATCTTAACCGTCAGTCGGTTTTCAAAATCAGAAATAGAACAACATCTTAAAATTCCTTCGAAAAAAATCTCGGTGATTTATAATGCAGCCCGGGATATTTTCCGGCCCCTGGTTTCTGAAAAAAAACAAACCATCCGGGATCAGTTTGTCCAGGGTAATCCTTATTTTATTTACCTCGGTTCAATCCACGACCGCAAAAATGTAGATAAAATCATTCAGGCCTTCGATCTTTTTATTAAAAAATACAATACCAGTCATTATCTCTTGTTAGCTGGTAAATTTATGGGACGGCACCAAAAAGCTAAACAATCCATCCGGCAAAGTGCTTTTGCATCAAGAATTATTCAGGTGGGTTATCTCGAAGACCCAAAAGTAGCTTCACTCCTGGCCTCCGCAGATGCCCTGATTAATTTATCCATTTATGAGGGTTTTGGCATGCCGCTGGTCGAAGCCTTTCAGGCGGGCACACCGGTAATTGCGGCGGCTGCTTCCAGTTATCCGGAGATAGCTGGCCAAGCAGGTATCTTAGTAGATCCGGAAGATTTAAGTAATGTTGCAGGTGCAATGCACCAGGTCATAGTCAACCCTGTTCAATTTTCAAACCAGGGCATAATCCGTGCAAAGGAATTTGATTGGGAAAAATCTGCCAGACAAGTTTGGGAGTCAATCTCTTTATTGGTAAGCAAGTAGCAGAATTTCATTTTATCTTCACAGAAAAACAAGGTATGAATTATACTGTCGATGAATTAGCTGCTATGATAGATCACTCCTTACTGCATCCTACCATGACGGATGAAGAAATGATTGACGCCTGCTCTACCGCTAAATCTTACCGGATGGCAACAGTCTGTGTGAAACCTTATTTTGTTAAAAAGGCGTATGAAGTGGTCCGGGACAGTAGCACGAAAGTGTGTTCTGTAATCGGTTTTCCTCATGGCAACAACACTACCCGGATAAAGGTAATGGAAACCCGACAAGCTATTAAAGACGGCGCTTTGGAAATAGATATGGTCGTACACGCCGGAAAAGTATTGGGTAAGGAATGGGCCTTCATTCGGCGGGATATTGCAGCCGTCAATAAATCTTGCAAAAAAAACGGAGCTATCCTAAAAGTGATATTTGAAAATGATTTCATTCCGGATGATAAGTCGAAAATAAAATTGTGCAAAATATGCAGCCGGGTGGGTGTGGCGTTCGTCAAAACCAGTACCGGGTACGGTTATGTAAAAACACCTTCCGGGGATTACAATTACAAAGGGGCGACCACCAAGGATGTGCTGCTCATGCGAAAACATTGTTCACCGGAAATACAAATAAAAGCAGCTGGAGGAATACGGACACTGGATGACCTGCTCCAATTCAGGTCATTGGGTGTCACCCGGGTCGGGGCTACTGCCAGTGTCGTTATGCTGGAAGAGGCCAAAAGAAGATTGGGCCTGGAGTCCATAGCCGAAGATTCTCAACAAATCCAGGGTTGTTAAATAAATGAAAATCAAACTATGTTGTCTTTAGGTTTCGTGAGTGCGATTTTAGGGGATCATTCGCTCGAGGAGGTGTTTGCGTTTGCATCCTCCCATGGATTTAAATGCCTGGAAATCATGTGTTGGCCAGCCACTAATGCGGATACCCGACGTTATGCAGGGGTCTGTCATATCGATGTGGATCAACTGGATGATAAAACTATTGCACGAATCATGGAATACCAGTCCAGATACAAAGTCTTTATTTCCGGGTTGGGATATTACCCCAATCCCCTCGATCCTGACCCGGGTCAATCCGCGTTTTTTACAGACCATATGCTCAACGTTATACAGGCTTGTAAAAAACTAAATGTACCGGTAATGAATACTTTTATTGGCCGAGACCCTAAACAGTCCATAAACTATAACCTGGACCGTTACAAAGAAGTTTGGCCTGCCTTAGTCAGCAAGGCCGAGCAACTAAATATTAAAATCGGTATTGAAAATTGCCCGATGTGGTTTACCCAGGATGAATGGCCCGGCGGTAAAAACCTGGCAACTACTCCGGCTATTTGGGACAAGATGTTTGAAATTATTCCTTCCTCTGCTTTAGGATTGAACTATGACCCGTCCCATCTGGTCTGGCAGATGATGGATGAAATCCAACCTATTTATGATTATAAAGACCGGCTTCACCATATCCATTTGAAGGATGCAAAAGTTTATAAAGATAAATTGAATCGGCATGGCTCCATGAGTGATCCGTTGCAATACCACAGTCCCAAATTGCCTGGCCTGGGTGACGTACGATGGAGAGCATTTTTCTCTGCATTGACCAGTGTAAAATACCGTGGACCAGTATGTATCGAAGTGGAAGATAAAGCCTATGAAGGTTCCCGGGAGGATATTTATGCTTCCATCCTGACAGCTAAAAATTATCTGACCCAGTTTTTACCGGGCTAATAAAAGGGACCTATGACCAAAGCCAGATTAGAAACCTTTAGCGATGGCGTGGTTGCCATCATCATCACCATTATGGTCTTGGAGATGAAAGTACCGCACAGTGAAGATTGGGGCGACCTGGCCAAACTGACTCCGGTTTTTTTTAGTTATGTACTGAGTTTTGCCATGTTGGGGATTTATTGGGTGAACCATCATCACCTGGTCCATGCTATACCCACGGTAAACGCCGGTATTATGTGGACCAATCTGCACCTTTTATTTTGGTTGTCCCTGATACCCTTCGTCACGGCATGGATGGGAGAGTCGCATTTTTCCCAAAATTCAGTTATCCTGTATTCGGTGCTGGCCTTTGCCTGTGGCTTTGCTTATTATTTTTTATTGTTTGCGATAAAACAAACTCACCCGCACCATGCCCAATTAAAGAAGTTATTAAAGCACCAGACTACTAAAGGTATACTGTCTAATGTGGCCTATTTTATTTCATTTGTGCTTGCGTTTTATCAACCTATAATATCCATGGCCATATTTGTGCTGGTAGCTTTACTTTGGTTTATTCCGGATAAAAATATTGAAGCGGCTTTTTCTAAATAAACAACTAGAGTATTACAATGAGCTTGCGGGAGGATTCAATCGATAAAAATATTATCTGTTTTGGTGAATTGTTGTGGGATATGCTGCCACATGGCAAACAGGCCGGTGGTGCACCTATGAATGTAGCCTATCACCTGAACAGGCTGGGTTTAAAAGCTTTTCCATTTACTGCAGTCGGGCAGGATGATTTGGGACGGGAGCTTATTGAATTTTTAAATTCAAAAAATATACCTACTATCTTAATCCAGGAAAATGAACATCCGACAGGGATGGTTTTGGTCAAACTCAATGAAAAAAACGAAGCCAGTTATAGTATTGAAAATCCTTCGGCCTGGGATTATATTCAAGTTGGTAACCCCGAAGCGGATCTTCTTCTGAACAAATCCCCTATTGTCGTATTTGGTTCTCTCGCCTGCCGACATACCCTCAGTCACCAATCCCTCCTTGCTATCCTTTCTTATGCAGGCTTAAAAATATGTGATATCAATCTCAGGGCTCCATATTATAGTCCGGATTTGGTATTTCAGTTGTTGGGTTTGGCGGATTGGGTCAAAATCAATAATGATGAACTAAACCTGATTGCACAATGGTTTGGGACAGGGTCCGACCAGGAGCCAATCCAGGCGCAATTGCTGTTGGAACGGTTTCCCTTTGTGTCCAAACTCCTCGTCACCCGAGGAGATAAGGGAGCAGCTTATTATGATCGGGAAGGCAATTCAATTGAACATCCGGGATTTCAAGTCAAGGTCGTCGATACGGTGGGCAGCGGGGATTCATTCCTGGCGATGTTCATTGCTCAATTTCTAAAAGGAAGTAGTATAGAACATGCGCTGGAAGCCTCCTGTGCCATGGGCGCTATAGTCGCAAGACATGCAGGGGCTACCTCTTGGTTTGAAACGGAGAAAGAAATCAGCGACTTGATACAATCCGGGGATTCCGGTAAAACGATCGGAATAAATAATAATTCCTAATTGGGGAGGTTGTAGATTATCTTTTATTGCGTACCAATTCCATCAATTCTGCAGAAGGTAAATTTTTTACACAAAGTGATTCCAGTTGGTGATATGATCCATTGAAGGCATTAAAATCAACTTGTTGTTTGATACCCTGGATCTGGCCGCTGTTGGCGTACTGCCAAAAATTCCATATTCGGTTATTGCCCAGGTCGGGGGCTTTGTCGTTGTAGCGGGCGATCCAGATTGGGTAGTCATCAAAGCGACCAGCAATAAAACGGTAATAGGCTTTCAGGTTGGTATAAATGATAGGCCGCGTATTAAAAGCCCGGGTAACGAGATCCAGCCATACCTGCATCCGATCCACCAATTCTTCAGGGTCTGCATGATCGGTCACTTCCATGTCCAACACAGGGGGAAGGTCCCCGTTTTGCAGGCTTACATTGATCATAAAATTATGTGCCTGGAGTGCGGGATCCAGATCGGGCTTAAAAAAATGATAAGCCCCTCTTTTTATGTCGGCCAATTTGAGTGCCTTCCAGTGTTTATAAAACATGGTATCACAATGTTCCAAACCCTCTGTTGCTTTAATAAAAGCAAATGAAACACCTTGATCCTTAACCGTAGGCCAATCCACTTTCCCTTGAAAATGAGAGACATCAATCCCATGAATTTCAAAAGCGAGAGGTTTTTTGACGAAACTATTGCAGGCAGATAAAAGCAGCAGGGTGACTGGAATTATTGCTTTTAAATTCATGCCATTCAATTTGTCGACCGGATTTCCATAGATAACCAACCATTTTTTCTCAAAAAAAGACCTCGTGGTTAACTATTTTGTATGTTAATGCTTATTTAACGCATTCTGCAGGGCAATTGTTATGACTATCCGTTCAAAATTTAAATCGCTGATAGGGAAAACCAGCCCATTTTCTATGGAATTTGTTGTTTCCAAGGCCAAAGGATCTTATATATATGACGAACTTGGCAAACCTTTTCTGGACATGATTTCGGGCATCGGGGTGAGTTATCTGGGCCATCATAATCCGCATATTATTAAAGCTTTACATGATCAGGCTGATCAATATTTGCATACCATGGTATATGGGGAACATGTGCAATCCCCTCAGGTCAGATTAGCTGAACTTTTGGTCTCCCAATTGCCCTCTAACCTCAATTCGGTTTTTTTCCAAACCACTGGTGCTGAGGCTATAGAAGGTGCCCTAAAACTGGCAAAAAAATACAGCGGCAGGCCGGAAATCATTGCTTTTAAGAAGGCTTATCACGGGAGTACTTATGGTGCTATGAGTTTAATGAGTGATTCCAATAAAACACAACCTTACCAACCGATATTACCCGGGATCAACCACCTGGAATTTAATGCTATAGATCAATTGGAATCGATTACAGAAAATACTGCTGCGGTGGTGATGGAAGTGATCCAGGCAGAAGCAGGTATAATATTACCTGAGCAGGGTTTCATCAAGGCCGTCCGGGACCGTTGTACTTCCACGTCTACTTTATTGATTTTGGATGAAATCCAAACGGCTATGGGCAGGACAGGGAGTTTGTTTGCCTTTACCCAATATGGGATTGTACCGGATATTCTTGTGTTGGGTAAAAGCCTGGGGGGAGGACTGCCTCTGTCCGCCTTTATTTCAGAAAAAAATATAATGAATGCGTTGGAAGACGAACCTCCATTGACCCACATGACTACTTTCGGTGGACACCCTTTATCTTGTGCAGCCGGCCTGGCAGGTTTGCAATTTTTATTAGCGTCTGACCTTATCGCAGAAAGTTGTATTAAAGCAGATTATTTTGAGGGCCAGTTAGAAAAAAACCAGATCAAAAATATACGCCGATCCCGTGGAATGTGGATGGCTATCGACCTGGGAGATCCCTCCAGGGTTCAAAAGGTAATCAATAGGGCTATGGGCGAAGGGCTTTTGATGGATTGGTTTTTATTCAATGATGAATCCATTCGCATCGCCCCACCCCTGACAATGAATGAGAAAGAATTACACGGAGCTGCCCGTATTCTCAACCAAAGTCTTAAAAGGATATAATAAATTTAATACGATATAACTTATGTCAACTACCTCTGGATCCGCCCTGGTTTTTACGTTGGGTTTATTGGATCAAAACTATGCCAAAACTGCTCATGGCCTGATACGGGGATCCGATCGTTTTAGTCTGGAAGCTGTCATAGATCCGGTCCACGCCGGTAAAGATGCCGGCATGGTACTCGATGGTCATCAACGCAATATTCCGGTGTATAAATCCGTGGATGAAGCGCTCAACGAACACCCGACTATTCGATATGCCATTGTAGGGATAGCTCCCGTTGGAGGCAAATTGCCTGCCGAATTATTAGAGCAGTTGGTGTATTGTGCCGGCAAGGGGCTTTCTATCGTCAGCGGCCTGCATGAATATGTAAGTGACAAAATCGAAATCGCCGATGCTGCGTTACGCAATGGGACCCACATCATCGATATCCGCAAACCAAAACCCAAATCTGAATTACATTTTTGGACTGGCCGGATTTTTGAAGTGAAATGCCCGATTGTTGCTATCCTGGGGATGGATTGTGCGATTGGTAAAAGGAGCACTACCCGATTTTTATTGGAAGGATGCAAAAAAGCCAAAATTAAAGCGGAGATGATATTTACAGGCCAGACGGGTTGGATGCAAAGCGGTCGTTATGGCTTTGTTCTGGATTCCACTTATAATGATTTTGTATCCGGGGAGTTGGAGCACGCTATTGTAAGCTGTTGGGAAAAAGAAAAACCCGATATCATCTTTCTGGAGGGTCAATCTGCTCTGCGCAATCCCAGTGGGCCCTGCGGGTCTGAACTCCTGGTTTCCGGTAATGCAAAAAAAACAATTTTATTGTATGCACCAAAACGGATTTATTATGATGGCAATCCAGCCTGGGGTAAAATACCTTCCCTTCAATCTGAGATCGATTTGATAAAAGCTTATGGCAGTGAAGTGATCGGGATTGCGTTGAATACCTCGGATTGTACCCTTGTGGAAGCGTTGCAATATAAACAGTCTGTCCAAGCCGAGACCCAACTCCCGGTTTGTTTACCCATTGAAGAGGGTGTCGGGGAGTTGATAAATGAACTAAAGAAAATGGAGTTTTAAACTCCTAGTGCTATGTTTTGTTAAGCTTAATCTGTCCAATTTCCCACTACGACACCATGAGCACAACGAGCGAAAACTACAGGGAAGTGACGAAAAACAGGATTGGAGTTCTACGACACTATGTTGCTTCGCAGCTTCGCTGCACGCTGTGTTCGTTACACTATCGCTGTCGTCGCTCTCGTTGCTCGCCGCTTGCTTCTCTCGCCGCTTGCTTCTCTCGC
>JAWXBI010000174.1:0-35749 GCA_034439915.1 Saprospiraceae bacterium
TATAGATTTCAACAATTATACCGATTGTTAACAAAGAAAAAAGTAGCAAAAAAGAAATACATTAGTAATAATTGTAATATGAATAAAATTATTCAATTATAAATCTAAAGGAGCGTCTCCGACCGACCGATCGGGACTCGAACCACCATCGCTGGTGGAGCGTCTCTTCCCGACCGATCAGGACTCGAACCAATATTAAAATCACTTTTTAGTTCCCCCTGCATACTCAGGACTTAATACCTTGTTCAATTAACTTAAACAGCAGGCCCTATTTATTTTCTGGGTAAAATTTCATGTACCGGTTTACCGATGCTGGCTCCGGGTTGCGGAATCTTCAATAAATAACTTAATGTTGGCGCAATATCTATAATATCATAAGCCGTATAGGATTTACCGGCAGGGATATTCCAGCCATACCAAATCATAGGGATATGAGTATCGTATCGATATGGGGAACCGTGGGTCGTCCCGGTCCTGGACATGCTTTCAAACCATCCGGGTTGAACAATCAAAAACAGGTCACCACTTCTGGGAGGAAAATATCCCAGCTGGATCAATTTATAAAAAGGATAGGCAGAATTTAAAAAAGGAATTTCTTCTCTATCCACCACATCCACTACACCTGTCCAATTCCGGATAAATAATTTAGCATCCGCAACAATCTCCTGCCTGTTCAGCTTTTTTGAAACAATTCGCTCTTCATTGAGGTAGATTTGGAGATTGCCATAGTTATCCAGGATATAGGGCCCATATTTAAGTTCGAGGACTTTTTTAAGGCTATCTACCATTTTGCTGAATTCAAAATAATCTGCAGGGTAGTTACGGTCCTTTAAATACTGGGGGTTATGGGCAACCCCATGGTCCGCGGTCAAAAAAATAATGTATTCATTTTCGCCCACTTGCTGGTTTAATAAATTGATCAAACTCTGAAGCTCCAGGTCCAGCCTCATATAAATATCCTGTATTTCAATGGATTGAAGCCCAAATAAATGGCCGGCATAGTCGGGGCTGGAATAACTGATGGTGATCATGTCCGTGATATCATCTTTACCAAGTCCTTCTGCTAGAATTGCCGCTTTAGCAAATTCAGTTACCAGGGTATTCCCTGCCGGGGTATTCAGCAAATGACTAAATTCTTTTTTATCCTGATTATATATCCTTGGGAAAACCGGACTGGATTCTCCCGTGATCTTGCCTTCATATTTATTTAAGTCTGCTTCACTTTCCACATACTGATCAATAGGGAGGAGGGTATTCCAACCCTGTTTATTCAACATTTTACACCATTCCTTCTTATTAAATTCATTTGCCCAGGCCGGCAATTCTTTCATATAGTAGGTACTGGTCATAAAATTTCCGCTTTGGCTGTCAAACCAGTAGGCTCCATTGGGATGATGGCCAGCAGGCATGATCGCCCCCCGGTCTTTGATGGATATACCGATCACTTTGGCCCGATCGTAAAAGAATAAACGCAATTCGTCTGTAATCGTGTTGGCGACCATGTTCTTGGGGGACATCCTTCCGGCGAGTATATTGCCACCAACGGCTTTAGCGCTATCGTCACCGGCACAATACATTGCCCTCCGGCTGTTGCGGACCGGCCAGTCATTTCCAATTATACCGTGAATAGCCGGAGTAGCCCCTGTAAAAACAGAAGCATGGCCAGGGCCGGTGGTGGTTGGTACATAATTATAATGAGCATTTTCACAGGAAAAACCATCGTTCATCAGCTTTTTAAAACCTCCTTCGCCGTATTTATTCCAATACCGGTATATATAATCGTGCCTCATTTGATCCACCACGATTCCGACAGCGAGCTTTGGCCGGGCGGACTTTTGGGAAAACAAATCGATATTAAAAATGGAGATTAGTGATAAAACAATACATAAGAAAATCTTCATGTTTGGTAAAAGCTTTAGATCAAAAATAACGAATAATACCTGAACCCAGTTTGAATCAACCCGGATCAAGCCGTCTGGACAGACCCAATCCGCAACATGGTATCCTCCACTTCATAGACCAGCTCGGTATACCGGGGCAGTCGCCTGGTTTCCTGATTCCGTTCCAGCGGCAGATCAATATGGATATGCTCTACAAAACGGGATGGAGCGTACTTCATAAAATAAATATCATCACCGAGATAAACCGCTTCGCGAATGTCATGAGTCACAAAAACTATAGTTGAATGAAATTTATGCCACAACTGCAGCAGGAGATCCTGCATCTGTATACGGGTCTTGATGTCCAGTGCTCCGAACGGTTCGTCCATCAACAACATTTCAGGGCTGGTCAATAAACTACGAGCAATAGCAACCCGTTGCAACTGGCCCCCGGACAAGGTGGGATATTGGGCAAATTTATTCTCGTGACCTCCCAATCCTACCAACTCTATCATTTCCATTGCCTTTAGGTTTCTGCTTTTTTCGTCCAGTCCCTGAAAATCCAGGCCGATGGCCACGTTTTCCAGTACCGTCATCCAGGGAAATGATGAATATTGCTGAAAGACCATACCGACATGGTCTTCCTCCCGCCGAAGTTTTCCTTTGAGGTAGATCTCTCCCCGGGTTGGTTGTTGCAATCCCGCGATATATCGTAACAGGGTTGATTTACCGCAGCCCGACATGCCGAGTATAATTACCATCTGCCCCTGAGCCGGTTTGTCTTCAATTAAAAGGTTTAAATCCCTGATGATATAATTCTGGCCACCATCATAACTCTGGCTGATTTCTTTGAGCTCAATTAGATTTGGTAATTCGGTTTCTTTAGATACCATCAGTTAGTTAACAGCTTTATTTATTTTATAAAAACCCCAGCCTATGAATATAGTCCCTGCTGCCGCCAATATCCATGCGAGATAAGTCAGGAAACCAAAGGTCCCGCCCAAAATCCCCATGACAATAGCCACCAACCAGGCAATAATACCTATCCGCCCGTCACTTAAACCGTCCACCCTCGATTTAAAATATTTATGCGGATTGATCAGGCGGTCTATAAGTTTGAATAACTGGTCTTGAAATAAACCGATGAGCACTATGATAATAAGAACCGCAAATACCCGGTCCGTCTGGCCTAATCTGGCCTTAGTATAGATCAGTCCGCCGATACCGGTTTCTTTGTTTAATAGTTCAGCTATGATGATATAGGTCCAGGAAATCGCAGTCAATACCCGGATGTCGTCGATCAGGTTGCTGATGGCCGCAGGGAAAAATATTTTCTTGATTTGTTGCCAGGGTTTAGCCCCCATAGTGAATGCAGTTTGGATCATAGTATCATCCACATCATAAATCCGTTTCATCACGACAGGTATAAGGTATACAATGATACCCATCGCCAGGAAAGCAATCTTCATGGAATCCCCAAGCCCAAACCATAAAATAAATAAGCCCGTAAGCGCCGATAAAGGCAAAAATCTTAAAGCATCTACCTGCTTGGCAAACAATCCCCGGATTAATGGAAATAAGGACAATACCATGCCGATTGGAATCGAAATCAAGATAGCCCAGAAATAACCTTGAAGGTTGAGCCAGAACGAATGCAGGGTATTGGCGACCAGCCTGTCTTTGGTAAATAAAGGAAGATAGGACATCAAAGTCTTATCCGGCCGGGGCAATAAAGGATATACTTTTTCATAACCCAGGATGGGGGCATTTTCGACTATAGTATCTTCCCAGCGTTTTATTTTATTATCTCCGGAAACAGTATCAAACAATACAAGTTCTTGTTGTTGATTACCTTCATGAATTGGTTTTTTCTTTGCAAATAGTTCTGCCAGAATCCACCAAAAAGCAATCGTCAATATAAATCCGACAGACGTAATGATTAAATCGGATTTTCCATCATTGGCGGCACGGAGTTTAAACCAATTATTCATTCAGGACTATTCGCCGATTAATTGAAAATCAGTACGGCGGTTTTTGGCTTTGCCTTCTTCCGTATCGTTAGAGGATACCGGTTTCTCCGGACCATTTCCTACAACGACAAATCGGTTCCTATTCATACCGTGTACACCTACCAGATAATCGACTACGGCCTGGGCGCGTTTTCTGGAAAGGGTCTGATTGGTTACCGGGGAACCGGTATTATCTGTATTTCCTTCTACCCGGATCCTGGAGTTGGCAAATGCTTTGGCAATCTCCACCATTTCTTTGTCGACAATAAATTTGGCATTTTCATCGAGGGCAAATTCTCCGGTCCTAAAGGTTATAGAAACCTGTTTGGTTGCTATGGCTTCTTTTTCTTTACCTACTTCATCTGATACTTTGACAAATGACTTGGCTCCTTCTCCTGCGTGTTCAGTACCCTTCAATTGGGTATTCCTGACCGAGACCGGATCGCTGATTATTCTCCAGTTTGGAATTTTCCCTTCTGCATAGCCCAAGGCTTTATAGGAGGTCGTCATCCGGGAATAAAGCTGTTCTCCTGTGACCCCTTTGTATTCAGGGTTGAGACCGAAAAAATTAACGTTGTCCCCATGGGTGGCCAGACGGACATTATTTATCGCAGCGTAGGCATCATCCTCTGTAAATCCACTAAAATTTTCAGCCAGTATTTTAGCCGCTTTTCTCTTATTGGCATCATTGGCATTGATCTCTGCCGCTCCTTTCATCCAACCCTCATACAGTTTTCGCAACTTATCGCGGTTTTGTTCTGCCCAGGCCCTTTTGGCGATAAACGCGTCGGCGATAATATTAGAGGCGGATTTGGTGCTTTGTAAGATCCGGGAACCTGCTACGGCTTGCAAACAAGCCTGGTCATCCGGGCTCCAGACTACAGCAGCATCTACTTGCTGACTTTTGAATACCTGGGCTGCATCGATGGCAGAGGCCTGCTTGACGATGGTGACATCGGATGATTTAAGATTGCCTGCTTCAAGCATCCAGATGAGAAAGGAGTGAGAAGGAGTCATTTCAGCGACGGCTATTTTTTTCCCTTTCAAATCGTTGACTGAATTTATACCCCGGCGGGCAACTATAGCGTCTCCACCCCGGGACCAGTCTGCCTGAAAAACTACGACAGGGTCAAAATCTGATAATCCAGCAATTTCAGTCGGCAGGGCATCCACGGTGCACCATAAAAGGTTGACTTCGTCATTTTTCCAGGCTTCTCTAGAAACCGGTACATCGTCCAGTATTTTGAAATCAACCGGAAAACCATAATCCTGAACAAACCTGGATCTTGAATTGGCTTTAAACCCTTCATTAAAGTATTGCCCACCGGCATAACCTCCCCAGGTCACCACACCCACTTTGATGGCATCTTTAAAAGCTCCGGATGGAGCATTTCCCGAAGTAGAACTCTTCCCGGCAGGAGAAGTATTGGTCTCCGAATTGACGGTGCCTGCCTGATCTTTAAGTTTGGAGCCTACCCCGGTTTTGTTGAGCACATAATACCCGGCAAATGCTATTGCACCAAGTATTAATAAGGTGATCAGAAACCTCGAAAATCCAGTAAGTCGTGTTGCCATATGGGTGAAATATTTTATTTAATTAATCGAAATTACAACAAATCACCCACTCATAAAATTCCAGCGTGATTGCAAAAAAAGGTAAAAAAAATGCCCTGATAAATGGTTTGTGCTACCCCGAACTCAATCTTAAATCGGGCCTCTCAGCGGAGAGATGATACATACAAATGGTTTGAACGGATCAATCTTCGAAAAAATTATCATACTGGTTTTTGTGCACCCCAACCTTCTCAGGTCGGGTAAGGGGGGCATTCAGGTCCAGTACATCAGCGTCATTATTTGCCCTGGATAATATGGATTCCTTCTCCGTACCCAAAAGTTTGGATACTCCTTCAACCTCCCATTTTTCCAGCATTTTGAGACCTTCTTCTTCAAAAACCCCGTTTTGAAGATCAATGCTTTTCATAAAATTATCCGATAATTCCATAAACCGCTCCATTTCGCCAACTTTCTGGCTTACATCATCTGCCACCGCTTCGAGGGCCTGGTCAAACATGGCCCTTTTGTCTTTGTCGCCCTGAATAATGCTCATGGCAGAGCGCATAGCGGAATTACTCGCATGGATTGCCTTTCTTTCTTGTTCTTTTACCTCCACCTGATCGGCAATATCTTCCTGCATGATCTGTGAGTTCTCAAACATTTTGGTCAGGACCCTGTACATGATCTCCATTTTTTTATAAAGATCTTCGTACTTCATATTGGATTCCTGCAGACGGCCGGCTTTGCGGGATTTGAGGATCACTACATTTTGCTGGTTGCTCCTTTTCGCCTGGGAAGCTATCTCCAGGTTGGTTTTTATCTGTTTCTGATTGTTGAGCATCAGTTCTTTGAGTTTATGCATCTGCCCACGGAGTTTATTGATCTGCTGACTCATTTTGGTGAGGTTAGCTTTGAGGTCCTCTACATAACTCTTCAGAATTCCGATCGGATCGATTTTTACAAACATGCCGGTGACCCAGCGCATGACACTTTTGTACATATACCATACCAGGTTGCGCATTTTAGGGTCGAGAGCCATATAGATCACGGCACCTAAAATCAACAACGTCGTCACCAGTCCAAGCGTTGTCTGGACCAGACCTATGAGGAAAGGCAATACAGAAAACAGCAAAAACCCGCCTCCTATCAAAATGCCCCCCATAAAAATGGCTCCAGTTATCCCTTCTGGCCTTTTCCAGAATGATTTTGGCTTAAATTCAGTATTCTCCATAAGGGAAATAATATAAAATGGTTATTTTAAGTATTGATTCATTTTCTCCAGGTCATCCGAAATCTGCGCAGCTAGAGAACGCAAGGCCGCTTCAAATTTAATCTTGGTTTGTTCCAGTTTTGCACTTAAAGCGGCTGCCTCTGTTTTTTTATCTTCCAGGTTTTTAGTCCATTGTTCCACCTCACTTTGTAAGCGGGTGATATGCTCCTGCTTCTTTTGGATTTCCGACTGAATATGTTGTAGCTCTTTTTTTCTTTCTTCGACGACCTTGGTGCGTTGGTTTTGTTCGGCTACCGCAAACTTTTTCCCTTCTCCTTCCAGAATCCCCAAATACGTTTTGGCACTATTGATTAATGAGACCGGAGTCACTCCCATGGGTTGTGCGGCTGCATAAGCGCTTTTAAAACGGGTGGATTCATCCATATTGAGTTTGCTCAGGTTGACCAGAGATTGCCTGAATTCCAGATAGTCAAATCCAGGTTGGTTGTTTTTTTCAATCGCATCCGCCAGAACATTCAGAAAGCGGTTTTCTGAAGGCACTTCCGGTACTCCTTTAACATATTGGGTGATGACAGATACATCCGGAGCGGATGAGGTGTTTTCATTTTCATCAGCAACATTGGGCCGGCTCTGGCTTGCTCCGGTGCCTTCAGCTTCAACGACAAAAATGGATTTAATTTTTTTAAGCATAAGACTGCAGAATACGCGATTTATTGTTCAGGGTACAAAAATACAAATTAAATCCTTCGGGTCTTAAACCGGTATTTTGCAGAGGTTAAGAGACAACCTTTGAAAAAATATTCGAATTTTACAGTCCAAATCAAGGAATATGGGAATTGAAAATGATATATATGTCGATTCAGAAATTGGCGGGTTGTGCAAAATAATTGTACACCGTCCGGATGAAGGGATCATCCGGGTATCTCCCAAAAAATCAGCTGAGCTTTTGTTTGATGATATCGTCTACCTCCCGGGTATGCAGGCAGAGCACCAGATTTTCACGGACGTTTTACGAAAATTAATAGGCCCTGAATCGGTCCTGGAAACCCAGACCTTGCTTCAGGAGGCCTTAGGAATAGACCAGGAGGCCAGGACCATGATCCTGCAGGACCTGGTTGCATTTGAAGAATTACCGCGATATGATGCTGAGGTGCTTGCCGGCAAGTCGGATGAAACCTTGGCGGATATCCTGATCACAGGCTTTGACGCGAGCGATGGTAGGATTTGGTTTCATCCCATCCCGAATTTTTTGTTTACCCGGGATATTGCCGTCACCCTCAACCAGCATATCTTGATCACCAAGGCGGCCAAACTGGCCCGCTCCAGAGAAAACTACCTCACCCGTTTTATTCTTTACAACCACCCTTTATTTGCCCGACTCTGCAACGAAAACAAAATTATCGATCTAAACATTCTCGAGGCATTCCCTCCGTCCAAACGAGGGGAGCCGGTCACCCTGGAGGGCGGAGATGTCATGATATTAAATAAAAGTTATGTTTTGGTCGGCATCAGTGAGCGAACAAACCAACATGCGTTTAACAGTCTGAAAGCCTATTTGTTTGAACATCATTTGATGGCCAATCTGGTTCAGATCAATCTGCCTGCTGAGAGATCCTTTATGCATATTGATACCGTGTTTACACAAATTGATGCAAAGGCCTATGTAGGTTACCAACCCATTGTCGAAGGAATAATCAGCAGTGACATAAAAGTGCACCGGATGGATGGACGCATTTCACCCTATCCTACTTTGAAAGAATTTTTATTAAATGAAATCAGCCCTGAAATTGATTTTTTTTGGGCTGGCAAAGGGGACAGCCCTACCCAGGAAAGAGAACAGTGGACCGATGGGTGCAATTTGCTGGCCGTCAAACCAGGGGTGGCCATCACCTACGATAGAAACCCGGTTACCGCCGAGGGTTTTTCCGCAGCGGGATATGACATCCTACCGGCAATAGAGTTACTGGATTATTCTTCCGATCAGATTGCCGGCCTCAGTAAAACGATTATAACTATCCCAAGTGCTGAATTGTCCAGGGCCCGGGGAGGCCCGCATTGTATGTCCTGTCCCATTCAACGAATACCCTATGGATAAAACCGATTTTACACACGCGATTGAACTGCGCACCCGTTATGGGGAAACGGATCAAATGGGGTTTGTTTATTACGGGAGATTTGCCGAATACCTCGAAGTAGGCCGGGTAGAAACTATCCGCAGCCTGGGCATAAGTTATAAAGAACTGGAAGATAAATACCAGGTGTGGATGCCGGTAATGTCCATGCAGATCCGGTATATCCGCCCGGCCACCTATGACCAGGTGCTCCGGATCCAAACCACCATAAGGGAAATTCCGGAGGAAACCATAACTTTTTTTTCTGAAATCCATAATGACCAACAAGAACTGGTGTGTGCGGCAACGATTAAATTATGTTTCTTAAATTCAACGAATAAATCAAGGGTCAATTGTCCGGAATTCCTGAAACACAAATTGCAACATGTTATCGAAACTTCCGATCGTAAATAAATTAGAAAAATTACTTGGAGCCCAGCGACTCAATGCCCTGATTCATTGGGCAAAAAAAACCAGTCTGCCAGGATTTGTAAATACCCCGCTCTACGATATTGTTATCTTTTTATACCATGAATCCAAACGGGAGAAACTTATCCACAAAGTAAATTCCCTGGCATTTTCTTTTTTACTTGCCCTGTTTCCATTTTTTATTTTCCTGTTTACCCTCATCCCGCTTTTGCCCGTGCAGGGAATAAAAGATGTGCTTTATAAAGAACTCAAATCGTTTATTCCGGACCCGGTAGAGCCTTTTTTATTTAAGACCATTGAAGATGTAATCTCGACTCCCCGCAATGGTTTATTATCGCTCTCGTTTGTTATGGCCCTTTATTTTTCAACAAATGCTATGCAGGCTATGATGACGGGATTCGAAAAAACCTACACCGAGACCTTCTTAAAAAGAAATTTTTGGCAAAAAAGGCTGGATGCTCTGCGACTGGTCATGCTGGTTGCCATTATGGTGCTGACATCTGTGGTTTTCATCATATTTGGAAACGAAATATGGTCTACCCTGGTCAATTATTTTGTCAAACAACAATGGGTGATTGAAAATCCTGTTTCCGGAGAAGGGCACCATTGGGTGATTGAGTTTATTTTTTTACAGAAATATTCCGGTGTCGGATTTTCTATAGTTAAGTGGTTGATTACTATTATGCTTTTCCAGGGTTTGTTTGCCGCTATTTTCCGTTATGGACCTTCCTTAAAAACCAAAATCAGGTTTTTTTCTCCAGGCACTTCCCTAGCCACGATCAGCTCGATCATTATTTCCTTGTTATTTTCCGCCCTGATCAACAATTTTGGATCGTTTCACCTCGTCTATGGCCCTATTGGCGCATTGATCATCATCCTACTCTACATCCAGTTGAACTGTTTTGTTATTGTGGCTTGTTTTGAATTAAATGCAAGCATAGCCATCCACCGCGACCTGAAAAAAGTAATCTCGGATTAACTTCCCCATCTTTTGGAGTTTACCTCAAAACCGGCCAGATCCAATACCCGGTCTAAAACTGTCCCCAACAAGATTTCGACACTTTCCGGACGGGTATAAAATGAAGGGATCGCCGGAACCAGGTAAGCCCCGCATTCTGCCAATAAGGTCATATTTTTAAGGTGAATTAAACTGAATGGAGTCTCCCGTGGCACCAGGATCAACTTTCTTTTTTCTTTGAGTATAACATCGGCAGCGCGGGTCATCAAGCTGTCCGATAGTCCATGCGCAATGCGGCCGAGGGTACCCATTGAACAGGGACATATAATCATGGTATCAAATCGGGCAGATCCCGAAGCAAATGGCGCATTAAAATCAGTATTTTCATAAGTCCGGATAGGAGCAGGAAAACTCATTGTTTCACCCATTTCAAGTTTCCAGTTGACATGGGCATTTTTACTGGCAACCAGGCCTATCTCTTCCCACTGATCTTTTAACCCCATTAATTTTTTTATCAATAAATGCGCATATACCGAACCACTGGAACCTGAAATACCTATCACCAGTTTTTTCATCCCTGCAAGGTAGGCGAAAGGGCGAAAAAAAAATTATTAATCACATTATGATTTTTTATAATATTTATTATCTTTGATTTACAGTATCCTGCAAAGGTTTAATCGTTTAAAAATCAATAAGAATCAAAATTATAATTAGTATATATGAAAAAAATATTATTCTCCTCCATGTTTGTCCTCGGTCTTAGTGTCCTGGCTGAATCACAAACTAACCAGGCGCTCACCCCGTCTACCAGTGCGGTAACCAAGGCTAAAGTGGCAGCCAAACCCCAAAACTTTATCATGATTCACAAAGAAAAAGAAAGCCCGTTTGAAATATATCAGGACCTGATCCAGGATGAGTTGGTCATACGGTTAAAGAACCAATTTGATGTGTTGCGGTTTGAAATCCGGGATCATACCGGCAAAAGTATGCCGGTCAAAGGGATCCAGGACCGCAGTGAGGTGCACGCCCCACTGAAAGAATTACCCAATGGGACCTACCGGCTCATTGTCGACCGGAATAAAGAAAAAATATTTACGGAGTTTTTGTTGGACAGAGAGTGAACCCAATTGCAGTTCAGTTCGAACCGTTTACCATATACATTGTACTACTTTTTATCCGGATTTTTGTTGCTGCACCCAAAAGGATAATCAATTCTGTTTTTCCATTGTGAATTGAATATCCATTACCAAAATTTAATTTTTTTGGCAGCAAACCAGCACATCTTCAACAAAATCAGTCCATGTTGAAATCTTGAAATGTTCGTTTCACCGTAAATGCGCTCTGCATATCTTATAGGAAGGTCAATTATTTTAAGATTTAATTTATATGCACCGAATAACAAATCAAAATCTCCGAATGGATCAAAATTCCCGAAAAAGGCTCTGTTATTGGACAATTTTATATAATCACTTCTAAACATTACTTTGGTCCCGCATAGGCTGTCTTTTATATTTTGATCAAGGAGCCAAGTTAGTAATATGCTGAAGAACTTATTTCCCATTAAGTTTAAGAACCGCATAGCTTCTTTTTCCATCGGATAAACCAATCTTGAGCCATTGATAAATTCTCCCTTCCCTAATGCGATAGCGTGGTAAAATTTAGGTAATTCTTCAGGTGGCATGGTGAGATCCGCATCCAGTATCATCAGAATGTCATTTTGAGCAAGAGAAAATCCTTTTCTTACTGCATCGCCTTTACCTTTGCCGTCCTGTTGCGCAATAATAATTCTATGTGTATTTTGGTATTTTACCTGAATTTCCTGAATCTTTTGCCAGGTGTTGTCCGTTGATTTGCCTTCTACAAAAATGATTTCTTGGTTTTTACTGAATGCCGGAATCCTGGGTATAATGTTCTCAATATTGCCGGATTCATTTCTGGCCGGTACGCAGATGGATACAGAATATAAATAATCGATATCCGGAATGGAGGTTTCAGCGCGTGGTATGGCAAATAAGAACTTGTTGAGGCATAATGATTTGAAACCCGGGAGCTTTGCCAGGTATTTATTGAGCACCGTCGATAAAAGCGGGATTTTAAAGGGAAGCAATAGACGTTTATTTTCCTTATAACTTTCAAACCCGGCTAAATACAATAAGTTTTTTATATCACTGCTGTTTAACCAATTTTGAATCGGTGGCTTGTTCTTAATGCCAAAAATTTCGCCCAAACGGAATAAGGGCTCCCAATACTGGTTATAAAAAGAAATGATCAGATGGGTACGGGAATGCGAAATCTTTTTTATCGATGAAAATACATCCTGGATATCGTCCAGGTAACCAATAATATTATTGAAAATGATTATATCAAATTTTTTATCCAAAGAAATAAACTCCGCATCCATTACATGAAAATCAACATCCGGATTCAGAAGCCTTCCCTGCGCAATCATTCCGGGTGAAAAGTCTATTCCGGTCCTCCCCTTTCCATGCAATTTGGAAATGGTTTCGCCATATCCACAACCTATCTCCAGGACACTGTCTTCAGGGTGAATAAAGAAATTAAGATACTTTACAATATCCGAGTCATAATAGGAAAACTGCTTCCGGTATTTAACATACTCAAAAGCTATTCCTTCAAAATAATCATAGACTTGCTGTTTTCTTTTTGACTCCTTTTCCCCCATTTTTCAATAGTGTTATACTAATTTTAACTTAGTCAAAACGATATTGGTTATTATACCCGAATGATAATTCAGGAGACGATCCACTTCCAGCTCATGAAGAACTGGTTTAAATGAATAAACTTTTAGATTCATGGTTCGAACAAACGAAATAAAAGAATTGATATTGATCCCCAATCTCTCCATACCTTTCTGCCATAACTCACAAAAAATGATTAACTGCTCATTTGCATGTATTATTCTCTGCATTCCCAATAAAGCCAAATATTCAGCGCCTTGTATATCCATTTTAATAATATCAATCTTTGTCAAATCCTCAACCTGAAATTCGTCCAGCTTAATTGCATCTACCTGAACGCCTCCTGTTTTTTGGCTAATAAAAAAATCTCCCCCGTTCAAAGATTGGTTGTCGAATGTAATTGAACCGTTTTGGTCAGCCACTGCCAGCTGATAAGGAATAATATTAGGAATCTTATTGTTATTAATAGTATTCAATAAACAATTAAAATGGGAATGATCCGGTTCAAAAATTAAAATTTTCCCTTCCTTAATTATCCTGGATGCCCTGAAAGAATAGATCCCCATATTGCCGCCGATATCCACAAATACGGTATCGGCACGGATTAAGCTCAGAAAAAAGGATAATTCCTTGTTTTCCAGTATGCCGTACTTCCATAATAAAAGCGCAATATACCGGTCCAATCGATCGTAGCAGATATTAACAGAATCGACTTTTACCGTTTTGGGAAGAAAGGATTTTGCATTGACATTAACCCAATTTAACCACCCTAAGGTCATCCTAAACATCAGTGATTATTAATAAGTATTCAAAATAAGGAACAATATACGGAATAAAGGAGCAAATAAAAATCAACCTTGTCTTCAATTTCTTTCTGACTTAATTCCATCACCTTTTAGGAATGAAAGTAATAATTTAAAGAAGAGAGTTGATACCACTTTAATGCTCTTGCTTGTTCCAGCTGGAGCCAGGGACTTCTATTTCTGCAATACGATTAAGGAAGGATTGAATTTTTGATTCAATCACTCATCCAGTAAATGAAATACTTCAAAGACTCCAATTGAGTTGTTGAAAATGACCTGGATCAATTTGTCCTTATCTCCCACTACTTCGGCGAGTTGGTCATCAATATCTATTACCCGCACCAATGATTTCTGACCGATCAAAGATGTCGTTGCGGCCATTGCTCTTGCCGTAACTTCCTGCAAAGAAACATTTTCCCGGTTCCACTGCTTTTTCAGGCTTCAATTTTGGCCAGGTCAAGCAAAATTGAATATTTTTCAATAAATTTAAAAATAAAAAAATTATGAGGATACCCCCTATTTTTAAGATCATGGAATCAAATAACTATTTATCGTGGACCAATTTATTAACCTGTTTTTATTCGGCTACATTATTGTGGGTCGGCCTGGTTTACTTTGAGCCCTGGAGAGACCTGGCACATGCCTGGGTAAGTGTCCGGGACCTGGGTTTTACCGATATATTCACGACGATACCTGCCCATTCCCATCCTTTCCTTTGGTTCTTGCTGCTAAAACCCCTTGTATTGCTTGGCCTCCCGTATTTATCCAGCGTCATACTTAATATTACATTTTGTATACTCGGCGTGTATATTTTTGTTTCCAAGTGTCCCCTGCCGTGGTGGATAAAAGTACTTTTTATTTGTTCCTTTCCGATGATTTATGAATTTGCTTTTCCGGGGAGAATATATGCCTTGGGGGTATTTCTATCTTTTTGCCTTTGTGCCCTTTTTAAGGACAGACACCGCAATCCGGTTTTGTTTTCATTACTTATCGCGCTTTTGTTTCATACGCATTCTTTATTCCTTTCCATAAGCGGCACGGTCGCTTTATTGTTTTTTTTGGAATCAATCAAGACGAAAACTATATTCCAATCGAAATATTTAACAGGGTTTAGTCTGATTGCAATCAGCGGCCTCTATTTTATATGGTATATACTGGAAGTGAATCAGTATACGGATCTCCTGGGTAAATCAAGAACCCCCAATACCTTTCTTAACTTTTTAAGTTTGGGACTACTTGCAGAAAACAGTCAATATTCTTTTCTGGCGGTAATAACTTTAATCTTGTTTATGATCAGCAGATTGGGTAAATCAATTGAAATTATTTTGTTGACCCTTGCCTCATTATCATTTCTTATTTATTGTTATACCTACATCACACCTCAGCAAATCCGCTATTACCAGATTTTGTTAATCTGTATGTTAGCCTGGTGGTGGATTGCCGAAAAATATCAACCAATCAAAATAGGGGTCAAGAAACCCCTGCCAAAATCAAAAATAAAATCAAATAAAGCACAGGCCGATAAAATCACCTGGTTCCCCGGTTGGAATCAATTGTTTTTGTTTTCATTGGGAATATGCCTGTTCTTTTCTTCCTTCAATGGAATAAAAAATTTGATCAATGAAATTGAACTGCCCCATTCGGATGCCCGGAATGCAGCCGAATTCCTCCAAAAGAATAGTTTACTGGATCATACTCTGATTGGGCATCGATCCTACACCGCGTCCTCCGTCGTGCCCTATCTCCCTCCAACTAAATCCATTTGGTATGCGGACCGGAAAGAATTCGGGACCTATTTAAAATTTGACTCTTTATTTTATCAAAAAAATCTCAGTGTTAACTATCCTCAAGCCATATCAAATACACTCACCCAGTTTGGCAATGAAAAAAAACTTTTATTTATAGCTTCCATTCCCTTAGCAGCGGAATATAATTCCCAATGGAACCTGATTTATCAAAGCACCCAAAAAACGATCCAAACGGACGAAGTTTATTTTATTTATAAAAGGCGATAATCTGTTACGAGCATGCAAGAACCCGCACACATTACTACAGGAATCCGGAAGATACTCGAAAATTCCAGGGTTTATGAAATGTGGCAGCGTTTGGTCGGTAATCATCAGGCAAAAATCAGATACGTCCGGGATTTTATTAAGCAAGAGGTCAATCAAAAGGTATTGGATATTGGTTGTGGCACCGGGCATATCCTTAACTACCTGCCGCCCAACATGGAGTATACCGGATATGACCTCAATCCAAACTACATCGAAACAGCAAAAAAAAGATATGGCCAAAAAGGGAAGTTTTATAACAACCGGGTTTCGGACCATCCCAATCAGAACGCTGACTATTATGATATTGTGCTGGCTAATGCTTTGCTGCATCATTTGACGGATGAGGAGGCTTCAGAAGTATTCCGGACCGCCTATCAGGCCCTGAAACCGGGAGGTTACCTCATAACCCATGATGGAGTATATGAAGAGCATCAACATTGGATGGCCAGGTGGTTATTGTCAAAAGACCGCGGTCGCAATGTCAGGACCAAGCTGGCTTATCTGAGCATTGCTTACGGGCATTTTAATTTGGTGGAGGCTACCATATTGCATGATTATTATAGGATTCCGTATACTGTACTGATCTTAAAATGTGTTAAAAACAGCCCCTAAATGGCGAGCAGAAATACCTGGTCGATGTCCATTATCAAATGACTTCCGCAACTACAAATATACTGCCTGTAATCAGCACAAAATCGTTAGGTTTCATAGCTTTCTTTGCTGCCCGCAATCCATGGGATACCTTGCCATATGCTTTTCCTTTTAAATTGAACCCTATCGCTTTTTCACATAATATATCCGCCGGCAAGGCCCTCGGTAAATCCGCAGCTACAAAATAGTAAATTGCTGATTCAGGTAACCGGGCCAACACCGGTTCAATATCCTTATCACTCACCGTGCCGAATACACAATGTAATTGCCCTTGTTGTAACTTATTGATTTCGTTGAACAAAATTTCCAATCCTGCCAGGTTATGCGCCGCATCCGCTAAAATGTCGGGTTTTCGGCTAAGCCAATGCCAACGTCCTATCAATGGCGCGTTATGAACCAGTCGATCAAATCCGGATTGCACACCGGTATCCGATATCACAAACAGCTTTTTCTGATTTAGTATTTTAACTGCATTGAGTACCGTATTGATGTTTTTTTCCTGGTAAGACCCGGATAACCTGCTGCGGAATAAATGAACCGGGGTTGCCTTTTTTTTATCCTGGAATTTGAAGGTATCCATCCCGGTCTTAGCTGTTTTACTGAGTTTATCAGCACAGGATAATGGAATTCCCAATTCTTTCGCACGCTGCTTAAAAACTCCATAAGAAACTTTCTTATACTCCCCGATCAAACAAGGGGTTCCCGGTTTCATAATACCTGCTTTTTCGAATGCAATTTTAGCCAGGGTATCTCCCAGGATATTCTGATGATCCAGGCTGATGTTGGTAATCACCGACAACAGCGGGGTAATTATATTGGTACTGTCCAACCGCCCACCTAAACCAGTCTCAATAACCGCAACATTTACCTTTTTTTTTGCAAAATAGTCAAAAGCCAGCGCTACCGTAATTTCAAAAAAAGAAGGGCGGATTTCTTCAATTACCGGCTTTAATTGTTCCACCTGATCGATCAGATATTGTTTGGATATAAATTGTCCATTGATCCGGATCCGTTCCCTGAAATCTTTGTAATGAGGCGACACATATAGCCCGGTGCGATACCCGGATTCCTGCAGAATAGAAGCCAGCAGATGGGACACACTGCCCTTGCCGTTGGTGCCGGCTATATGGATACTTTTAAATTGTTTATGCGGATCCCCCAGGAAAGCACATAAGGATAAAATATTGGAAAGGTCTTTTTTAAACGCAGGAGGGCCGATACGCTCAAACATCGGAAGACGCCGGTATAAATATTCCAGGGTTTCCTGATATTGCTGCTGGATAAATGATTTTACCATAAAAAAGTAAAATTAGCCATAGCCTGTGCTAAAGACCAGGGACTGCTCTATTTTACTTTAAAATCAAAGGTGATGGTACCGCATTGTTCGGGAATATCACTGGCACTGAATTTAAACTTTCTCGAACTCTCCTCAGAAATCTGTTTTAGATTGGCATCTGCGGTAGTCGAGCCTTTTTGAGTATACCTGGCACTGGTCACCTTGCCGTTTTTATCGACACACACATTTACCACTACCCTGCCGGTGCGTTGAGATTTCTCTTCCACAGCGGGAGTAAACAGCACTCCTCTTCCATCCAGTCCACCACCTATTTTACCACTTCCGGTACTGATACCTTTCAGGTTATCTGCATTGGGATCTCCGTTAGGATCGCCCTGATTACCGGGTTTCCCGGTGTTCCCTTTGCCGGCACCAAATACGGTCCCATATTGTTTTTTAGCATTGTCATATTCGGCCTGTTGACGGGCAGCTTCAGCGGCCGCTTCAGCCTCAGCCCGTTTTCTTGCATCCTCAGCTGCTGCTACCCTCCTGGCCTCCACGACTGCTGCTTGTTTTTTGGCATCTTCTTCTTTTTTTACCCTCGCCTCTTCCGCCTTTCTGACTTTTGCATCTTCAACAGCTTTTAATGCTTCTTCTTTCTGTTTCTTTTTTAAAGCGGCAACCTCCGGGTCTTCGGTAGTGATCACCTTTTTATCTGGTGCTTTAGGTGGCGTGGTTTCTTTTGGTTTAGCGACTTCCTCTACTTCAGGCTCGATCTCTGGCTCAGGAGGCGGTGGAGGGGTACTCGGAGGCGTGGGTTCTACCATCTCCTCGTTTTGGGTCATCGGCTTGTCATCGCCCTCACCCTGGTCCGGGACCCCAAAACTCACGAGGATACCTTCCTGTCCCGGAGGGGGAATTGGAAATTTTAATAAGGGTAAAAACAACAATGCCAATAAGAGGACGTGTATAATCGTGCTCGTGGTGCGGGCGATCTGTTGGTCCTGCCGTTCTTTTTCCGAAATAAAAGCTTCCATAATTTTTAATTTATTCTCATTTGGCTTCTGTGGCCAGGATAGCGTTAATTTTCATTACATGGGCCAGTTCCATAATTTGGGCTAAAGACTCCACGGTTGCATTTTTATCTGCTACGATAGTCATCGTGGTATTCTTAGGATCTCCTATCTTCCTCACCTCAAGTTGCACCATTTTTTCCAATACCTGGTAAGCCATTTCCTTCCCATTCAGATAAAGTTTGCCGTCCGGACTAATGGATACCGATAAAGTCGGAGAAGCTACGGTTTTCGATGTGGAAGATGGCAATTTGAGGTTCAAAGCATTGGGGCTCACTATGGATGAAGTGAGCATAAAGAAGATCAGCAATAAAAAGATCATATCCGTCATGGAGGCCATGCTGAACTCTGCGCTGATTTTATTTCTTTTTTTTAAAGCCATTCTGGTAAAAATTTGAGTTGAAAAAAGATAATAAATTATTTCGCTGGTTCTTGCAGGAGGTCCATAAACTCGACCGTGGTGTTTTCCATATTATACACTACTTTTTCTACACTGCTGACTAAAAGATTGTAAGCGATATAAGCGAATATACCGACGCCGAGGCCTACTGCTGTAGTAATCAGAGCCTGGTAAATCCCACCCGACAAGGTAGCCGGGGTGACATTTTGTTGATTGGCCATATTATAAAATGCCTGGATCATCCCGGTTACCGTCCCAAAAAACCCGATCATAGGAGCAGCTCCGGCAATACTGGCCATGATAGAAAGATTTTTTTCCATTTTAAACAATTCAAGGTTACCGGTATTTTCAATCGCGGCATCGATATCCCGCAATGGTTTTCCGATCCGTTGCAGCCCTTTTTCAAGCATCCGGGCCATCGGGGTATCGGTGTGGGAACACAGGTTGCGCGCTGCTTCTATATTGCCATTTTGAACACTATTCCGAATGTTGTTCATAAAATTCTGGTCCACTGTGCTGGCCCTTTTGAGTGAACGATAACGGTCGACAAAGATGTAAATAGCAATGAAAGACAAGAGGAGATTGATCCCTACATTAGCAATGCCCAGAATCCCGGTTTGAGCTAATATATCCCATAAACTCTGAGCCCCTTCAACCGTTTCCGGGGTAGTGACGGTGGGCAAACTGGAAACCTGCAATAAAAGAAAAGATATCATAAGTTAATTTTATAAGTTTAACCTCAACGGATTGAAATCGTTAAGTAGTATATTTTGATCAAAATTAGTGCTTAAGAAAGATATATTATAATAAATCGTAATTTGATTACTATCAGGATAAAACTTAACTTTGAGTCAAATTATTAATCATGTTTAGAATCAGCAAGGTTGCCGTGCTGGGATCCGGGATAATGGGTAGTGGCATTGCCTGTCATTTGGCCAATTGTGGCTTTGCGGTTTTGCTTCTCGATATTGTGCCTTCAGACCTGAAAGAGGACGAAAAAACGAATAAAAAGGCAAGAAACCGTTTGGTGGATACTGCTTTGCAAAATGCGGTAAAATCCAAACCTTCTCCCCTGTACCACAAAGAATTTATCAAAAGAATTACAACTGGTAACCTGGAAGATGACCTGAAAGAAATCAAAAGCTGTGACTGGGTAATTGAAGTAGTGGTCGAAAGGCTGGATATTAAAAAATCACTGTTCGAAAAAGTAGAGCAATACCGCACACCCGGGACCCTGATCAGCAGCAATACTTCGGGGATCCCCATTCACCTGATGGCTGAAGGGCGAAGCGCAGATTTTCAAGCTCATTTTTTGGGTACCCATTTTTTTAACCCACCCCGATACCTCAGGTTACTTGAAATTATTCCAACTGCCCTGACCAGGAAAGAGGTAGTTGATTTTTTTATGCAATTCGGGGATATTTACCTGGGGAAAAGGACCGTAAAGTGCAAGGATACCCCGGCATTTATTGCCAACCGGATCGGGGTGTATGCCATGTCAAAAATATATCAGTTATCGGAAGAGTTGGGTCTCGACATCAATACGGTGGACAAACTGACCGGGCCTGTGATGGGCCGACCCAATACCGGTACATTCAGGCTGTCTGACCTGGTCGGCCTGGACACAGCCGTTAAAGTCATAGAGGGAATTCAACAGAATTGTCCGGAGGACGAGCAAATCCATAAATTACAAATGCCGGGCTATCTGAAATTCCTGGTAGACAACAAATGGTTTGGCAACAAATCCAATAAAGGGTTTTATTACAAAACCGATGAAAAAGATGACAAAGGAAAGAGCATCATATACGGACTCAATCTAAAGACACTGACCTATGAGCCCCCTCAAAAAATCAATCTCCCCAGTCTGGCGGTCTCGAAACAAACGGATGAATTGGGCCACCGGTTGAAAGCTATTATTAAAATGGAGGATAGTGGAGCAAAACTAATCGCCCGGTCGCTGGCTGGTTTATTTGCCTATGCTTCCAACAGGATCCCGGAGATCAGCGACAATCTTTATAGCATAGATGATGCGCTGAAGGCAGGTTTTGCCTGGGACCTGGGACCCTTTGAATATTGGGATGCGATCGGTTTAGATCATGGAATAGCCCTGGCTGAGCAATATGGTGAAACCCTTGCCCCCTGGGTGGCAGAAATGAAAAAGCTGGGATATACCTCGTTTTATACCCGGGATGGACGGGTTAAAATTTACGATCCGTCAACTAAGACCATGGAAGCTATTCCAGGCCGGGAAGATCTGGTCAATTTGTTTGCGCTTGCTCAGACTCAGCCTGTTTATCAAAATCCGGATGCTGTTATCCATGATATTGGGGACGGAGTGCTTTGTCTGGAATTTAAATCCAAAGCCAATACGATTGGTGAAGGCGTGGTCAGGGCAATCAATGAAGGTATCCAATTGGCAGAAGACGGCACCTGGAAAGGATTAGTCATTGGCAATCATGGCAAGAATTTTAGTGTTGGAGCCAATCTGATGATGATCGCCATGTCAGCTTACCAACAGGAATGGGATGAACTCAACTTCGCCGTTCAGACTTTTCAGAACACTACGATGCGGTGCAGATATTCCAAGATCCCAGTTGTGATTGCCACACAGGGGTATACGTTTGGCGGGGGATGTGAAACGATGATGCATTGCGATGCAGCAATATGTGCTGCAGAATCTTATATCGGGCTGGTCGAAGCAGGCGTCGGTTTAATTCCCGGTGGAGGAGGAACCAAAGAATTTGCACTTCGGATTTCAGATTCTTTTTTTGAAGGGGATGTCATGATCCCAACGCTGATCGATAAATTTAAAACCATCGCACTCGCAGCTGTATCTACTTCAGCTGAGGAAGCTTTTGGATTAGGTTATTTGTTAAAGAAGAAAGACCGTGTCGTTTATAATCTCGATCGGAATATTACAGAAGCCAAACTCAAAGTACTGGAGCTCGCAGATGATTATGTGATGCCACAACCCAGACAGGATATACAGGTCCTTGGGCAACAAGGGTTGGGTGCATTATATATCGCAGCACATAGTCTCCGGCTTGGAAACTATGCCAGCGATCACGATATTAAAATTGCTAAAAAAACAGCCTGGGTGCTTTGCGGAGGGGATCTCAGCGCTCCTCAGCAGGTCAGCGAACAATATTTGCTGGATATTGAAAGGGAAGCATTTTTAAGCCTTTGCGGTGAACAAAAGACTCTGGAACGCATTCAATATATGTTGGAAAATAATAAACCGCTAAGAAATTAATGGATCATCCAAATAACGCAAAAGAAACCGCCAAATGAGAGAAGCATATATAGTGGCCGCACGCCGCAGTGCCGTCGGCAAAGCAGGAAAAGGAAGTTTTAGATTTTTCCGATCAGATGACCTGGCTGTTGAAATCATCCAGGCCCTGCTTAAAACAGTCCCTGAAGTCGATCCCAAAATTATCGACGACGTCATCGTCGGCTGTGCCAACCCGGAGGGTGAGCAAGGCCTGCAGATCGGCAGACAAATATCGGTAAGAGCATTGGGCAAGGATGTTCCGGGTATGACCATCAACCGGTATTGTGCCAGCGGGTTGGAGTCTATTGCCATTGCAGTCGCAAAAATCAGGTCGGGCATGGCGGATATCATCGTGGCAGGCGGTACCGAAAGTATGAGCATGATTCCCATGACCGGATACAAACTTGCACCCAGTTACAAAGTGGCTGTGGATACCCCGGATTATGTAGTGGGTATGGGGCTTACGGCTGAAGCCGTCGCTAAAAAATTTAAGATCAGCAGAGAGCGCCAGGATGAATTTGCTGTACGCTCCCATTTACTGGCCGCTCAGGCCATAGAGAAAGGTTTATTTAAAGAAGAAATAATACCCATTACCGTAAAAGAGATCAGCGTACAAAACAATAAAAAGGTCGAACGAAGTTTTGTAATGGATACCGATGAAGGGGTTCGCAAAGATTCCAACTACCAGGCGCTTTCCAAATTACCTCCCGTATTTGCAATGAATGGTTCGGTTACAGCAGGTAATTCATCCCAAACATCGGATGGCTCGGCTTTTGTGCTGGTCATGAGCGAAGAAAAAATGAACAGCCTTGGACTCAAACCTATTGCCCGTTTGGTATCCTGCGAGGTTGCCGGTGTTGAGCCGATCATTATGGGTATCGGACCTTGTGCTGCTATTCCTAAGGCCCTCAAAAAAGCAAATCTGCAACTCCACGACATCCAACTCATCGAACTTAATGAGGCGTTTGCGGCCCAGGCTTTAGCGGTTATTCAGGAAGCCGGACTCAACCCGGAAATAGTCAATGTCAACGGTGGAGCAATTGCTTTAGGCCACCCGCTGGGATGCACCGGAGCCAAGTTGTCTACCCAATTATTTGGTGAATTGAGACGAAGACAATTAAAATACGGGATGGTTACCGCCTGTGTTGGAGGAGGCCAGGGTATAGCCGGCATTTACGAATTATTGAATTAACAGGATCCGGGGTCCTGCATACCATACAGCACCTAAAAATAAAATTGCTTATTTTTTAGGCATGAAAGTATGGTGCTTGTTTCTTTTGAACCTGGTATCGCTAGGCGTTATCCACTCCCAATCCTTTTCGGCCCATGTGCCGGGTTTAAAATGGACACGACTACAATCCAAAGAAGTAAACATTTTATTTCCACAAGGCCTTAAACTCCAGGCAGAAAATGTATATCACCGGATCAAAGGATTTTATGACACCGACTCCTCCCTAGGGAACAACAGGTTTAAATTAAACCTGGTCTTACAAAACCAGACCGTAAGAGCGAATGGCTACGTAGGCATTGGTCCTTTTATGTCCGAATTTTTTTTAACTCCATCCTGGGATTCGTATGCCCTGGGTTCTGTGGATTGGACGGAGTTGTTGACCATCCACGAATACCGCCATGTATTACAGGCCATGAATTCGAGGAAAGGAATCGCCAGGTGGTTATATATTCTCATGGGTGAAGAAGCCTGGGGAGCTTCCTATGGATTGGCTATACCCGATTGGTTTCTCGAAGGTGATGCAGTGGCCGCCGAAACCCGACTCACCACTGGAGGCCGGGGTCGAATGCCGGCATTCGCCGCCGAATACCGGGCTTTATTACAATCCAATATTCAATGGCCATATATAAAGGCACGCAACGGGTCATTAAAATCTATTGTGCCCAATGAATATATTACCGGATACACTATGGTCAATCATATAAACCAACAATTTGGAACAGAAACCTGGGGAAGGATTTTTGCGGATGCAGTCCGATATAAAGGATTATTTACTCCTTTTGCCAAAGCGTTATCGCGCCACACCCGCCTTACCCCCTCGACGCTTTATCAACAGGCTATTGCCCAATATAATCCTGGTCCATTTGCTGTAATTACCCCGCAGGTTAAGGACGCTGGTCATACCAAGAATCAAAAAATAAAAAATTATCTGTCCCCCAACCGGCTGCAAGACGGCAGTGTATTGTGCCTGGAGACCAGTTTTGACCAACTACCCCGATTTATCCAAATCAAGGATGAAAAAATTACCGATGCCTATACCAACATGGGCATTTCCACTATTGAAGATTTTGGATTTAATGAACCGCTGATCACCTGGACTGAAATCAACCTCGATCCCCGCTGGGAACAAAGGAATTATTCGGATGTCTACACGTATAATATTTATACCCGGGAAAGAAAAAAAATTAGCCAGCATCAGAAATACCTGTTCACCGCTCCATCCAATGATGGCACCAAAATAGCCTGTGCCGAATACCTCCCGGTGGGCCAATGTAACCTGGTAATCCTGGATCACCAGGGCAAGAAGCTAAATACTATAACGATTCCGGAAGGTCAGCTGGCTACATTTCCCTCCTTTGAAAATGGAGATTCCACCCTGCTGGTTGTGCTCCGTGGATCAGGTTTAAGTTCTATCGTCAGGTATTCGTTGAGTTCCGGCAGCTTTTCCGAAATCACTCCACCTGTCTTTTCAATCGTCTCCAACCCTACCATGAATAATAATGATACCATTTTTTTCAGCAGTGATATTTCCGGTCGGGACAATATATATGCGATTGACCCTGTAAATAAACAGATTTATCAATTGACTGATGACCCTGTCGGCATTCAACAATTTAATATCTATGGGAATGAAATCATATATCAGGTCCAAACGGCTTTTGGGATCAAAATCCGTTCCTTATATACCGATGCCATTCCATTTAAACCGGTGGGTTATTTTAAAAAAGGCACTTTGGGAGTTCACTTAAATGATACTACCACAGGATCAACTGGTAAATTCAAATTTGAACCATCCGGATTATGGTCCAATCCGTTCAGAGTGTACAGTTGGGCTTTACGCCCTGATGAAGGCGGCAATGTGTTTAGGATACTTGGAAGGAATATACTGAATACGGTCCAAAGCACCGTTGCCTATCATTTTCTTCAAGATGATGGTTCACAATCCGTCACCGGCAACCTGGCATTTGGCTTCACGTATCCGGTTTTTACTGCTGCTTTAGGCCATACCTGGAACCGGAGTATATCAAAACAAAACAATCCATTACAGGATAGTATAAGCTGGAATGAAACCAATTATCGTATCGGGACTTATATTCCTCTCAAATGGTTTATTCGCAACCAGATCATTCAGATACAACCAACCTTTCAATTTGGCCGTTATGAACCGGATTACCGGACAGGAGACCGCTCCAATTATCAATCCACTTCTTTTCTGCGCACGGGGATTACATTTCTTAGTTTTCAGAGAAGAGCTTTACAGCATGCCAGTTCCAGGTATCAGCAAGGATTCACGTTAAACTGGAACAGGGCCCTGAACCACCGTGCAAATAGCCTGGAAGTCAATTCGGAATGGCACTTTCCAGGACTCCGTAAAAATCATGTGTTCGAAATCCAGGCAGATTATCACCGCCAGTTAAGGACTGACCCCTACCGGTTTCCTACGGGCAATGATTTTATTTCAGGGTACTCCAGTTTTACCAGCGATCATGCCTCAAGATGGAGGATTGCTTACCATTTTCCCTGGTCTTATCCGGACAAAGGCATCAACGGTCTGATCTATATAAAACGGATCCGGTCCAGGTTTTTTCACGAACAAATGAGATCAACCCTGAAACGTCAACGGGATAAATTTGAGGTAAATTATGCAAGCAGCGGAACCGAGCTCCTGTTGGACGGCAATGGATTGAATGTATTACCTATCAGTTTCGGGGTGAGGTTTAGTTATTTATGGGACAGAGACCTCATCCGTAATTCCCAAAAACCCCGGCTGGAGTTTATCATTGAACAATTGTTTTGACCAGTTTATTTTTTCAGCATGCGGTCAATGTCATCAATTTTACCAAATACGACCAGCATATCTCCCTTTTCCAATTTCGTATCTGCGGAAACCACCCCTAGGATTTCATGGAAAATCTGGGATTGACCAAAATTGTTGACTTTTTCTTTATTACGGATAATGGTCACAATGTTGATATTGTATTCTTTTTGAAAATCGACTTCGCGGATGGTTTTGCCTTCAAAGACTTCCGGCAAGGTAGCTTCTATTACTTTATATTGGTCGTCCAGGGTAAATGAATCAACTATGGTGCCTATATCCAGGCGTTTGGCAAGGCGGTAGGCTGTATCTGCTTCTGGGTGGACGATATCATCTATCCCCATGGCCTCGATGACTTGCTGATGTGCAGGGTTGATAGCCCTGGCGATCAGCCTTTTTGGCTTCATTTGTTTTATCAAGGCTGAAGTGATAATGGAAGCCCCGGTATCTTCTCCGATTCCTATAATCACCACATCGGAATTTTTCACTGGCAGGGATTTGATTGCCGACTGGTCCGTTGTATCCATACAAATCGTGTGCGTAATGCTGTCCTGGAGGTATTCCACCCGCTTCATATTGGAATCCACGCCGATGACTTCATGCCCCAGTTCAGTGAGTTTGATACTCAATTCAGAGCCAAAATTTCCTAAACCCAAAACAATAAATTTCATGGATGTTGATTTAATCAGGTGATAAATAATTCTTCTTTGGGATACCGGTACCTCTTTTCTCTTTCGGACCGGAACAATCGGACAAGGCCGATCATGATCGTGATGAATCCCACCCTGCCTACAAACATAGTAATAATGAGAACGATCTTGCTAAAATCAGAAAGGTAAGGGGTAATACCCATACTTAATCCCACAGTACCCAGGGCTGAAAAAGCTTCAAAAGCAATTTTCAGCAGGTCAAATTTGGCCCCATCCTTCAATATGATCAATGTAATAGACATACCCACCGCAATCAGCGAGAGGCTGATGATGGCGAAAGTCCTCTGGATAGAATTGGATGGGATTTCTCTTTTACCGGACTCTACCCTTTCCTTACCCAGGATTTGATTGAAGATATTCAACGTAGCTACCGCAAACACGCTGGTCTTGACCCCCCCGGCAGTACTACCAGGGGACCCTCCAATCCACATCAGCAACAAATAAATCATCAGGGTCGGAATGGTCAACTTAACAATATCGACTGTATTAAAACCAGCAGTCCGCGGGGTAACGGCTCCAAAAAAACTTTGAACCATTTTTCCATATAAGGTTGGATGATCGCGAAGTACGTTGTGGTATTCAAAAATAAAATACAACGCACTGCCACCAACTAGTAAGATTAAGGTGGTTATGATCACAATCCGGGTATTCAGGGTAATGACCTGAGGTTTAAACCGGTGTGGTTTGTGTTTAATAAATTTGGAATAGACCTGGGTAGCTTTTTCTTTTATGTATTGCAGGATGTTTAATAATATACCAAATCCAATCCCACCGAAAATAATCAACACGGCTATGATAATATGTATCCCATAGGCATACCGTACCGAGGAATGGTACAGATTATCATTGCCCAGGGTCGAAAACCCGGCATTACAAAACGCACTGATGGAATGAAAAATAGAAAAAAACAACTGTTGGCCCAGGCTTGAAAAAATGGAGGAATCGACCAATACAAAAATCAACAGGCCACCAACCATTTCAATAATCAGCGTGATCACGACTATCCTCACCAGGGCCTTCATCGCATCAGCAAGGCTTTCCACATTGAGCATATTTTGAATCAACATCTGATTCTGAAACGTCGTCGATCCGGAAAAAATCAAACCAAACAAATTGGTAAATGTCAGGATACCGAGTCCTCCGATCTGAATCAAAAATAAGATCACCCATTGTCCGAATAAAGTAAAATCTTTGGCCGTATCCAATACGACCAATCCGGTAACACAAACAGCCGACGTGGATGTAAACAAAGAATCCACATACGAAATGGGTTTGTAGGTAGCCGATGGCAGCATCAACAATAAGCTACCCATCAGTACGATAAAAGCAAAGCTAATCAGCAGCAGGAAAGGGCCGTTCACGGCAGATTTTTTAATTGAAAACAGCCTGTTGGAAATTTCTTCTAAAAAAAGAAAAATAAAAATACAATGGTAGATAAATACATTGGCTGTAGTCGAAGTGGTAATATGGATATTGGATAAGGTCGTGTGAAAAAAAATTTCACTGATCAAAGCGAGGACCATCAAAGCCAGCAAAAAAGTCTGGCCGGCATACCATCTGACCTGGAGCTTACGAATTTTCCAGTTTATGAGGATCCGAAAGGATTGAAGTATAAAAGCGATAAAATTGGTGATCGGAAACCATTTGCTGTAAAGACTATCCGTGGTCTGTGAAAATCCGGAATTGACGATCACCAGCAACATTGCTAACGTCGAAATGATTAACAATCCATCTTCAACATACTTTTTACTTGAAACAAGAGCGCTAGCCATGCTAATTAAATAAGGAGCAGATCAGGAGGCAGATATCGATTCGGACTACCACGTACAGTGAACTCTAAGAGGTTGCAAATGTCAATATTTTAATAGATATTTAAGAATTAATTTTAAACAGCGTGGTGGTGTCGGACAAAGCAGCATATATCCATGGGGTCTCCCCAGAGGAGCAATCAAGACTTAAGTTATTGAATGAACTGACGAATCAATCTTTCCTGGATTTTCTTCAAATAAATGGCAACGAACAGGTCCTGGAACTGGGATCGGGACTGGGTATTTTGTGCGCGCAGGTCGCCCGTCAATTGTCACGGGGACGAGCTACAGGTATTGAGCTTTCTAAAGCTCAGTTGGCCAAATCCCCTCAATTTCCTTCTAATCTCGAGTTTATATTAGGGGATATCCATGAACTCCCATTTGAAGATGAATCGTTTGACCTGGTCTATGGCCGGTATATCCTGGAACATATCAACAGCCCTCAGCAAGCACTCAAGGAAGCTTACCGGGTGTTAAGAAAATCAGGTAAAATTTATTTTCAGGAAAACAGTATCCTCTGGATGGAATTTTATCCTTCCTGCCCCGTCTTTCTCCATGCCTGGAAAAAATTTGCCCAGCTTCAAAATTTTTTGGGCGGAGACGCTATGATAGGCATCAAATTGTTTGACCGGTTGAAAAAAGCGGGTTTCCAAAAACTGGAAGTTTCCATTGCCCCCGAAATCCACACCGCCGATTCGCCTTATTTCAAGTCGTGGATTACCAATCTGAAAGGCAATTTGCAAAGCGCTGAAAAAAACCTCATAGATAAACAGTTTTTAACTACCTCGGAGTTTCATCATGCGATCAATGAACTGGAAGATTTTATGGCACATCCTCAGGCCTCGACTTATTTTGCCTGGAACCGGATCACGGGAATCAAATGAGAATACTTACCAAACATTGATTTCAGGTTCCAGTCGAATCCCGAATTTTTCGAAGATATCTTCCTGGATCATGCCGGCAAAATCCCAAATTTCTTTTCCACCGGCCCCTCCTTTATTGATAATGACCAGGGCCTGTTTGTCGTAACAGGCAACCTGCCCCAATTGTCTACCCTTCCAACCTGCCTGGTCGATAAGCCATCCGGCGGGGATTTTTATCCATTCATCATCCACTGCGTAACTGGGAATGTGGGGGAATTTGATTTTGATGTCATGAAACTGTGTTAAAGGAATAACCGGATTTTTAAAAAACGAACCAGCGTTACCCATGACGGCCGGGTCCGGTAACTTATTCCGGCGGATCTCGATAATGGCCTGATGGATTTCAACTATTCCGGGATTTTGAATATAAGATTCCTTTAATTTTTTTTCGACATCCGCATACCGTGTATTGATTACAGGGTGTTTACTCAGCCGGAGCGTAATGCTGAGAATAAAAAAACGGTGCTTGTATCCGGGCATTTTGAACAGGCTATGCCGGTAGCTCAACTGGCAGTCTTCGGTGGTCAAGGTTATGATCCTGGAGGTATCCAGTTCCATTGCTTGTACGCTGACCAAAACATCCTTAATTTCTACCCCGTAAGCGCCTATATTTTGAATCGGCGCTGCTCCTACCGTACCAGGGATCAGGGACAGGTTTTCTACCCCACCCCAACCATGGCTTACTGCCCACTGAACAAACTGATGCCAATTTTCACCACTTTTAATTTCAACTCTTACATATTCTTCGTTTTCCTCTATCACTTCAATCCCTTTTAAACCATTATGGATAACCAAACCTTCCAGGTCCTGAGTCAATAAAACATTGCTTCCTCCTCCCAGAATGTGCGGGTTGGAATAATGGAGCACCAGGTCCTGCAACTCGTCCACACGCTGTACTTCAGCAAAAAACTGTGCGGAATGCAGGACACCAAAAGTATTAAAACGCTGGAGTGGATAATTCTCCCGGATAATCATACCTATACCAGATTAAGGGTTTCAGGTGTAGCGATCAGGTCTTTATTATTTTCAAATTGTAACCGGGCCAGGTTGCTATACGCGCCATCGGGTTTGGCGGCTAGTTGTTCGTGGGTACCCTGCTCTACTATCTTGCCATTTTCCAGGACATAAATACAGTCCACTTCCCGGATGGTGGACAAACGGTGGGCAATGATGATAGAGGTTCGTCCTTCCATCAGGATTTTTAAGGCATCCTGCACGACCCGCTCAGATTCTGCGTCTAGCGCGGAGGTCGCTTCGTCCAGGATTAATATGGTGGGGTTTCTTAAAATGGCTCTTGCAATGGCTATCCTTTGTTTTTGGCCACCTGATAATTTAATTCCCCGTTCGCCCACAATGGTTTCAAATTTTTCGGGAAAACTATTTATAAATTCCCAACTATTGGACTTTTTAGCTGCTCTTTCCAATTCATCCTCCGAGGCATTGGGATTGCCATACAATATATTTTCGCGGATGGTGCCCCCGAATAACAGGACTTCCTGGGGCACGATGCCAAAATGTTTGCGGTATGCGGTAATCTCAAAATCTTTATAATTTTTATTCCCTATTCTGATTTGACCGTGGTTGATATCGTAGAAACGCAACAACAATTGGGCTATGGTTGATTTCCCTACGCCACTCGATCCCACAAAAGCCACCTTATGCCCTGCTGCAATCTGAAATGAAATACCTTTTAACACCTGCATATCCGGCCTGCTGGGATAACTGAATTCAACTTCGTCAAACACAATACTCCCCTCCAGTGGCGGAGTCTCGCGCGTTTCATAACTGATTTCCACTTCGGCTTCTTTATTGAGAATCTCTTTCAATCTTTCCGTACCCCCGATCACCGAGACTAATTGGGTGTAAAACGAACCCAGACTGGCTATGGCAATCCCGATAGTAGCCGTAAATGAAAAAATATTGAGTAAATCGCCCGGACTCATCGTACCGTTTTGCACGTACTTGGCCCCAAGCCAAATAATAAAAAATAAGGCCCCAAATAATGCAATGATAATATACGTTCCAAATAAGGCCCTAAAACGCGATAACTTCAAGGCGATATGGACCAGGTCGGAAATTTTCTTTTCATATCTGCGGTATTCGTAGGGTTCGTTGGTAAATGATTTAACGGTATAGATGGCCTGGAGGGTTTCATCTACGATCACATTGGTATTGGCGAGTTCTTCCTGCCTTTTTTTTGATTCCCTTCGAATAAACCTTCCGAAAAACATAGCTCCAAATACAATAACCGGAAATACCGCCAGCATAATCATCGACAAGCGGGGCGTCGACACCAATAAAAATAAAATCCCCCCGATCAGGATCAAAACCTGTCTTATAAACTCTGCCAGGGTGACGGAAAATGCGGAATACAACTGATCGACATCACTGGCCAGGCGACTGCTGATTTCTCCTACCCTGGACTTTTCATAAAACGGAAAAGGAAGGGTCACCAGTTTATGGTATAAATCTTTACGGAGGTCCGCAGTCCCCCTTTCACTGACGATGGCAAAAAGCATTACCCTGAAATATGAAATCACACCCTGCACGACTAAATAAATAAACAACAACAGTCCCATCTGACTCAGGCTGAATTTCATTTTTGATTTACCTAAAGCGATATCCAACATTTCACCGCTCAACGGCAACAACGCCATAAATAGGAGACTCGATAAAGCCAATAAAACCAGGCCACCCGCAAACTGCCATTTATAGGGTTTAATGTACTTAAAAACATAGAGGGATTCTTTCAACCGGGACCAATTCATTTTGGGTTTTTCAACCTGGGGTTCAACCGGTTTTTCTTTGGTATTTTGATCCATAAATCTGAACAAAGGTAGGTAATTAGGCCCCTGTTATACTGAAATAAAAATCATTAAGTATCCGTTACGATATCTAAGCAATGGGTATGTATAAAAAAATTAGTTTATTCTTTGTTGCTTTATGCTGGCTTGTAAATGTTTCCGGAAATACTTTCTACGTCAGACCAACCGGAAATGACAATAATTCCGGACTGAGCGGCAGCCTGGCATTCAGAAGCTTGCAGAAGGCAGCCAATACGGTCATAGCCGGTGATTCCGTACTGGTAGCGGATAGTACCTATGCCGGTTTTGATCTCCGGACTTCCGGCACCGCTGCCAACCCCATTGTTTTTTATGCCACTGGAAGCCAGGTCATAATCAACCGGCGCAATCCGGTCACTACCGATGGGATCAATATTGAAGGAGCAAATTGGATTGAAATCAGAGGATTCCGGGTAATTAATCAACCCCGGGCAGGTATCCGGGCTGTCCTGGCTGATCACATCACCGTACGATATAATACCTGTCTTAACAACAACCTTTGGGGAATATTTACCGGATTTACCGATGATTTTCTCGCAGAATATAATGAATGTGCTTATTCCGTTTTAGAGCATGGAATCTATGTATCCAATAGCAGCGACAGGGCTATCCTGCGGTACAACATTTCACACCATAACCGCGCTGCCGGTTTCCATTTTAACGGAGACATCAGCCAGGGTGAAGATGGAATCAATCATGATCCTCAGGTTTACAACAACATCCTATACAGGAATGGACTTGGAGGTGGATCTGCCATCAATATGGATGGCAATCAAAATGCCTTGATTTATAACAATTTGTTGTATGATAACCATGCTACCGGCATCGGGTTGTACCAAATTGACGGTGGATCCCCTTCTTTTAATGCGAAGATTTACCACAACACCATTGTTCAGGATGATACCAGCCGCTGGTGCATATTGATTATCGATGGATCTTCCGGTGCCACTATCCGCAACAATATCCTGATCAATCAGCATTCATTCCGTGGAGCCATCAGTATAGATGCGGCTTCGTTAACCGGTTTCACCAGCGATTACAATATCCTGACCAACCGTATCACCATTGATGATGGTAATTCCATCCTGGATTCCGCAGGCTGGAAGTCCCTGGGCCAGGACACTCACTCATTTTTTGCACCCAGCTTTAATAACCTATTTGTCAATTTCTCCATGTCTGATTTTAAATTGGCCATCAATTCTAAAGCAAAAAATTTTGGCATAAATGGTTTAAACCCGTCCATCACCAATGATTTGTTGGGGATGATAAGACCTTCCGGGCCTGCACCGGATGCCGGTGCTTATGAAGCCTTATCAGGGGCTTTGCCATTGCGCTGGCTTGTCACCCGTATTGAACGAACTGACAACCCTATACAGATCACAGGAACACTATCCGGTGATGAACAAATCCAATCGGTATTTCTTGAAGAATGGAATTATGACTCCGGAAGGTATGATCACCTGGATTCAAAACCATTGACATTAAACGGCCTTTCTTCCACCATTAGTTTTTTCACTTCCGCACATCCGGGTATTCACCTGTACCGGCTCACTGCATGGAGTGCGCAAGGACAATATTATTCCTCCAAAACTCTCCGTTTGGATAAAAACTCCGGAGATTGGAAACTCTTTCCAAACCCCGCTGCCGATTTCCTGATCATCAAAGGATTTAACAACCAAGAAACGATATCTGCCAGTATAATTGATGTAAAAGGCAGATGGCTTAAAACGGTGAATACCATAGCAGAACCCTTGTCAATCCGCGAGCTTCCAAAAGGGCAATACCGGCTCTTGATCCGGAATGGCACTCATATCCTGGGGCAAACGTGGTTTCAAAAAATCTAAGCTCCGCTTTTATCTGCCTGACAGTTTGATTTGGCGTATAAAACTATTTTACCAGGATTAAAAACTGGTTTTTTACGAACTTACTCCCTTGGATCTTTACAGCACTTTGGAATGGCTGGCTGCCATAGCCGGCTTTATCAATGTCTACCTGCTGACCCGGCAAACTGTACTTGCCTGGCCGGCCGGGTTAGTTTCCGTCTTTTTATATGCCTTTGTTTTTTACCACAATCGACTGTATTCCGATGTCATATTACATGGTGTTTATGTGCTGATCAATGCATATGGATGGTACCATTGGACCCATTCCGGTACCCTCGAGGCCGGGATACCGGTCACTACCCTGAGTAACAAAATCCGGATCTTTTCATCTTTAACCCTATTGATTTCAGTGGCCCTATGGGGCTATGTAATGCAACAAAATACCCGGGCTGATTTTGTCTATGCAGATGCCTTTATACTAATAACAAGCCTGGTGGCTCAGTACCTGATGGCTTTAAAAAAATTGGAGAATTGGGTCCTTTGGATCATTGTCGATATCGTGGCTATAGCGGTGTATGCTCAGAAAGCACTTATCGTTACGGCGGTATTGTATTTTATCTACCTCTTGTTGTGTATATTGGGATATCGGAATTGGTCGGTTTCATTAAAAAAAGTTCAAATCCAACCCTGACTTATGGCGATAGTTGAATCCATCCGGATACTTGAATCCTCTACTAGAGTTTATTTTGCACAATTTACCCCTGATAATAAGCCAAAAGGGGTTATCCTGCTGGTGCATGGTTTGGGTGAACACCTGCGTCGATATGATGAACAATTATTGTATTTCAATGAGGAGGGATATGCGGTTATCGGAGCTGACCTTATCGGCCATGGAAGGACAGAAGGACCAAGAGGATCCTGGATAACTATGGAACCCAATTATACTATTATTAGCGAGCTGTTTACCATTGCCCGGCGGGAGTATCCTCAAGTTCCGGTTTATTTGTACGGGCATTCCATGGGGGGCAATATTGCCGCAAGATATTGTCTCCTGAAAAACCCTGACCTTCAGGGATTGATCTTAACCGGACCGGCCATTAAAACACCGAAAGACCTGCCTTATTTTTTAGTAAAGGCTGTCCTGGGTGCCCCGGCCACGATAAAAAATATTCGAATCTCCAATGGTTTAAATCTTAA
>JAWXBI010000175.1:0-4972 GCA_034439915.1 Saprospiraceae bacterium
ACCTGATTACTGAAACCTGATTGCTGCCGACTAGTGACTGCCGACTGTCAACTAACTAACTAACTAACTAACTAACTGACTAACTAACTGACTATATTATGGAAAGAAGAAAATTTCTCGAAACCACAGCACTTGGTGCCGGAGCTTTCGTTTTATCAGACAAGCTTAATTTAAAATCATTTAACCCCTCTCCTATGAAAGACGATATCTCTCTGGCTCAATGGGCCCTGGTCGAAGAAATCCGCGCCGGCAAATGGAAAAACCTGGATTTCCCCCGAGTTGCACGCGAAGATTTTGGCCTCAACGGCATTGAATTTGTCAATACTTTATTTGAAGTCCCGACAGAGGGGTATTTAAAAAAGCTGAAAAAAAATGCAGCAGATCAGGGTGTCGCTATGGTATTGATCATGGTAGATGATGAAGGGGATGGCGCAGCCGATACCAAAGAAGGCCGCAAACAATTTGATATCAATCACCGAAAATGGGTCGACATTGCCCATTACCTCGGTTGCCATGCAGTCCGCACCAATTGCCGCGGACCCAAGGATGCAGACAAAAAAGAAGCCCTCAAATGGGCGACTGAAGCATATAATATGTTGCTGAATTATTCCAAACCCTCCGGCATCAGCATCGTCATTGAAAATCACGGCGGAGTATCCAATGATCCCGATTGGATGGTAGACCTGATGAAATCAGTCAATAATCCATTATTTGGGACCTATCCCGATTGGCGCAGCCCGAGCAAGGACTTTGACAATGTGACTTACCTCAAAAAATGTCTGCCCTATGCCAAAGGGATGTCCTACCGCAATCAACCGACGGAGGAACTCACCGCGCAAATGATTAAAATGAGCAAAGAAGGTGGGTATAAAGGTTGGTATGGGATTGAAAGTACGGGTAGAGAGGCGATCAATCAGGGGATAGGATTATTGAAGAAATATTTGCTGTCTTAACTATGATTCTCTTGATTATAGGATTTCCTGATTTCTAATATCCCAGTATTAACCATGGTGTTTTGAAATTGATGAACATATCATAGAACTTCCTCATTATTCCTGAAAAGAAAAATGTTCTTTTCAATTAGTTAACTTTTTTGCATAAAGTTCTATGAATTCACTAATAAAACTTCAACGAAAAAGCTAACTTCATCTGGAGCATTGCCGACCTGCTTCGAGGCCATTATAAGCAGGCCGACTATGGCAAAGTGATACTACCACTGACTGTTCTAATGCGACTGGATTTTAGCCTGGAACCAACCAAGAAAAAAGTGCTGGAATCCTATCAACTGCACAAGAGCAAAAAACCCGAAGTCCTGGACCCGATCCCTCAATACAGTAGCTAAAGCCAAATTTTATAACCACAGGTAAGCTGACTTTTACGGGCTGACCAGTGCTATTAACGTACACAACTAGCTTGAATGGTCGCTTCCTCGTAAATGTATAGCCTCTATTACTTCTTCAATCGAGTCAATCCATTATTCATGCCAATCATGATTCAGACACCATCAAGAACATTGGACAAATTTCGAATCATAAGGACTCTCCCGACAGGGTACTATTTCTTATCTTGCCCCGATTCAATCTGATGATCCAATTCTAATATTTTAGCTCAATAAAACAAAAACCATATTTGCATTTGAAGAATATCCATTACTTATAGCCAGACATGAACTATCCCCTCTTATATTTCAATGAATTGGATATCAAAAGTGTCGAAAAAACATTTCCTAAACTACTAAACCAATTGCAGGATGGCGATTTTAAAAGCGCCGATGTCCGCAAAATGGGGGATACCGGGTATTACCGGGCAAGACTGGATTTGCGGGACAGGCTGCTTTTTAAATTGATCCGGTACAAAGGGCAGATTCATTTATTGCTTTTAGAAATTATTAAAAATCATAATTATGCCGGCAGCCGGTTCTTACGCGGCAGCTCAGTTCCGTCTGAAGATCAGTTCCTGGAGACCCAACAGCTAACCGGAGATTTTATCCGGGAACTGCCCGAATTGAGTTATTTGAATCCGAAGCAGAAAAAAATCCATTTCCTCAATAAATTTATTTCATTTGACCAACTCCAGGAAGACGTATTCAGCCTACATCCACCGTTGATCATTGTCGGATCTGCCGGGAGCGGCAAGACTGCCCTGGTATTGGAAAAGATGAAAACATTGCCGGGATCTATTGCTTATATTTCTTTGTCCAAATTCCTGGTGGAAAAAGCCAGCCAGCTCTATTATGCTGATGGATATGAAAACGAAGCACAGGATGCGGAGTTTCTTTCCTTACAGGATTACCTGGGGCAATGGAAAACATTCGGAGGCAGGGAAGTTCAATTCAGGCTTTTTGAGCCCTGGTTCCAGCGGCATGCCCAAGCCTTAAAAATTCACGAGCCCTACCGGGTATATGAAGAGTTTAAAGGAGTTATTACCGGATCACCGAGCCATACCGCCTGGTTGAGTCAGGATGAATATAGGTCGCTGGGAATAAAACAATCCATATTTCATCCGGATGACCGGGAAAGATTGTACCCTTTGTTTATTAAATATCTCGATTGGATGAAGGAAGCTAATCTCTACGACAGCAACCTGCTCTGCTTCGATTACCTTCAGTGGATCAAACCGAGTTATGATTATGTGGTGGTGGATGAAGTACAGGACATCACCAATATACAACTTAAGGCAATTTTACAATCGTTGCTGCATCCGCAACAATTTATACTCACCGGCGACAGCAACCAGATCGTGCATCCCAATTTTTTTTCGTGGAGCAAAGTAAAAACCTATTTTCACCAGAGCGGGGATATCCACCGTCAGATACAAATATTGCAAACCAATTACCGCAATAGTCTCCGAGTCGTGCAGCTCAGCAACGATTTGCTGAAAATAAAAAATACCCGCTTCGGCAGCATCGACCGGGAAAGTCATTACCTCGTGCATACCATCAGCGAGCATCGGGGTGAGGTCATCTTATACCAGGATGATGAGAGAAAAAAGACCGAACTCAACCGCCGAACGCAAAACAGTACCCAGTATGCCGTGATCGTGTCCGACAACAGCGACAAAGAATCCGTGAGAAAATATTTTAAAACCCCTTTGTTATTCAGTATACAGGAAGCGAAAGGATTGGAATATGAAAATGTAATTCTGTTCAATTTTATTTCCAGGCATGAATCGGAATTCAAAGAAATCATCGATGGAGTAAAGCCGGAAGATCTGCAGCAAACCGAGCTTAAATACAGCAGGCTGGCCGATAAATACGATAAGGATGCGGAGATCTACAAGTTCTATATCAACTCATTTTATGTCGCTATTACCCGTGCTGTCAAAAATATTTACCTGTTCGAAAAACAACTGATGCATCCCGCTATCCAATTAATGCAATTAAAAGAAACAAAACAAAATATAGAAGTTGCGGAAGTAAAAAGCAGCAAAGAAGAATGGCTGGCAGAAGCAAAACGATTGGAAGAACAGGGCAAAACGGAACAGGCAGAGCAAATCCGCGCCAAATACCTGGGATATGATTACATCAGCCAGGAAGAGTTGGAATTCATCCTCAAACTGGCCCTGGATCCGGCAAAAAAAGAACAGGAAGTGCACAAAGAGCGAAAGCAACTGTTCCAATATGCCATCAATCATCAACGGTATGACTGGATTGAAGAATTAGCCAGGTTGCAATTGCTCCGGGCTGTGCTCTTTATGAAAGAATTGCGCATGCACCGCAAAGAAATAGCGAAATTCATCCGGCTCGGAAATCAATCGTCAGCTTTGCATCTGCTGAATAAATATGGGGCGCTTTTTACGCTGGAGGAAGGCAGCACGGGTTTAATGCTTGCAGCCCTGCACGGCCAACCCACACTTGCCTTGGAACTGTTAAAAAGAAATGCATCTATTCTTCAGCGGGATAAAAAAGGGTTTATTGCAATTCATTACTTGTTGGAAGGCTACTATAAAACCGTTTTCCACAAACAACAACAATATGCTGGCATAAATCACCTGAAACAATTATGGTATTTGCTGCGCCCGCGAGGGTTTACTATTCTATTAACCGAACGTCAGCTTCATTTGAATAGCCACAGTATGGCCTTTTTTCTACTCATCCTCCTGCAAATTAAAGAAACCACTCATCCCCGCCATGTCATGCATACCAAGCCTGGCGAACCTGATACTAAATTCAAAAAAGCTGTATACAATATGGACGATGTTGAAGAGCTGGTTGAGTTTATCCCAGACGAAATTTTACCTCCTTATAGAAAAAACAGGAGTTATATCAATTCAATACTTGCCGGAAATGAAATTTCAAAACTGGAGCAGCCAAGATGTAAAATGTTGTTTTATAGAGTCCAGCGGGGGTGGTATGTATTAAATCCGGAATTAGTGGTGGATTGAGTTGGTGATCTCAATGGATGGTTCTTCCAGCCATGTTTACCTCCCCGCTTAGAAGAATAAAGTTGGTTTCATCTCCATATTTTTTCATACCATACTTCCACTTCATATCTTTCCAGATCATAAAAAACCTGTTCCGCTTCGACCAGTTTTTTCGTTTACCTTTATAATAATTGACACACCTGGTATCGAGAATAATATTCGAGGTGACTCCTCATAGAGGGCTATTTGCTTTAGTACAATCTAAACCTCTGTAATTTTGTAATCACAAAATAAAAGACCTAGCCGGGTTGTGAAAAAGCCCCAGATTTTATAGTAAAAACTGCAATATCGGGCTTCAGAGCAAATTCAACTGCGGGTTTATCTGGAAGTAAATTATCCTATGATCACAAAAACTGATCCAAATCCAGAGGTATTTTTTCATACCATACCTCCGCCTCATATCCATCCGGATCAAAAAAAAATACATAGGGTTCACCAGGCACAAACTCACCCTGCTCTTTAATTCTTCCACCTGCCTTGATTACTTCAGCAACCAATTTATCTGCATCGACCGGTTCCATAAGCCGAAAACCAAAGTGTATAATACCTG
>JAWXBI010000176.1:0-84837 GCA_034439915.1 Saprospiraceae bacterium
CTAACCAACTAACCAACTGACCAACTAACCAACTAACCAACTGACCAACTAACCAACTAACCAACTGACCAACTAACCAACTGACCAACTGACCCATGCCCTCCCGCCCCAACCACTCCACCACTTTCTCCATGGTCATCCTGGCATTTATGTTTTTTGTGTTTGGATTTGTTTCCTGGGTCAATGCTATATTGATTCCTTATTTTAAAATTGCCTGCGAGCTTACTAATTTTCAATCTTACCTGGTAGCATTTGCGTTTTACCTGGCTTATTTTTTTATGTCAGTACCCGCATCCGTTTTATTGGACAGGGCAGGTTTTAAAAAGGGGATCATGATTGGTTTTTTTATAATGTCGGCCGGAGCTTTTATGTTTATTCCAGCAGCTTTTAGCAGGTCTTATCCCGTGTTTTTATTGGGCCTTTTTATGGTGGGGACCGGACTTGCGCTCTTACAAACAGCAGCTAACCCCGTGGTGACAATGATCGGGCCAATGGACCGTGCGGCTCAACGGTTTAGTTTGGTTGGTATTTGTAATAAAACAGCAGGTATATTGGCACCTTTAATTTTTGCTGCTGTCGTTTTGAAAGTCACCGACAATGAATTGTTTAAATCATTGGATGGAGGCACCTTGTCTTTGACAGAGCGGGCTGATATTTTAGATGCCCTTATACGCAGGGTGATTGTTCCGTATGCCGTTTTGGGGACCATCCTCTTTATCGTTGGATTATTGATTCGGTATTCTCCGTTACCAGAAATCAACACAGAATTGGTGAATAAAGAAGAACTACCTGAATCAGGTTCTCCGAAGAACAGCATTTTTCAATTTCCGTACTTAATCCTGGGCGCTCTGGCGATATTTTTCCATGTCGGGTCACAGATCATAGCCATTGACACCATTATCAGTTATGCCAACACCATGGGGCTAAGTCTGTTGGATGCCAGGTCATTCCCTTCCTATGTATTGGGCGCCACGCTTTGTGGTTATTTAATCGGACTGGTGGTCATTCCAAAGTTTATAAATCAACAGAATGCACTGCTGGTTTGCACCCTTACCGGTATGGTATTTTCTCTTGGAGTTTTATTCTTTAGGGGACAGGTAAACGTCCTGGGTCATCAAACTGATATTTCTATCTGGTTTTTGGTTGCATTGGGTTTACCCAATTCTTTAATCTTTGCCAATATCTGGCCCCTGGCCATCAAAGGCTTGGGTAAATGGACCAAATTGGGATCTTCTATCATGATTATGGGCCTTTGCGGCAATGCCCTCACTCCGTTGCTTTATGGTTATTTTGCCGACAGATATGATGTTCGAACAGCCTATTTCATCCTGATACCATGTTATCTTTATCTGATCTTTTATGCTTTATACGGTTACCGGGTAAAATCCTGGAGCCTGAGTACCCTGGTTAAGAAGATTTGAAAGATGGATAAAATTATTATCAATAACGGCAGGATCATCACTCCCTTCCGGATCATAGAACACGCCCATGTGATCGTAGAAAATGGCATGATTACCCGGATAGGTACAGGTCCATTCAAAGAAAATGGAGGAATGGTCATCGATGCACAAAATCATTTTGTAGCTCCCGGATTTATTGATCTACACCTGCATGGGGGAGGTGGGCATGATTTTATGGACAATACGGTAGAAGCCTTCCTGGGTGCAGCCACACTCCATGCTTTGCACGGGACCACAGCCATGGTTCCCACTACATTAACTTCAGAAACAAAAGACCTGATCGAACTCTTTTCTATCTACCGACAAGCTAAAACTGAAAACATCTCTGGTTCTCAATTTCTGGGTCTTCATATCGAAGGCCCGTATTTTGCAATGAATCAAAAAGGGGCTCAGGATCCCAGGTACATCAGACTTCCTGATAAAAAGGAATACAATCATATTTTAAGTCAATCGAACGATATACTGCGATGGAGCGCTGCACCTGAATTGGAAGGTGCAATGGAGTTTGCCCGGGCATTAATTTCAAAAGGTATATTGCCTTGTATTGCTCATTCAGATGCTACCTCTGAGGAAGTAACCATCGCCCTGGAGCATGGTTACACCCACCTTACCCATTTTTATTCAGCCATGTCGGGAGTGATGCGTCGCGATGCATATCGATATGCCGGCATCATTGAGAGCGGGTATTTACTGGATCAGTTAACCTTAGAAATCATAGCCGATGGATCCCATCTGCCTGCCGATTTGCTGCGATTGATTTACAAACTCAAAGGACCCTCTAAGACTGCGCTGATCACTGATTCCATGAGGGCTGCAGGAATGGGCCCCGGTGAAAGTATACTGGGCAGTCTCCACGATGGGATTAGAGTGATCGTAGAAGATGGAGTAGCCAAATTGCCGGACCGGAGTTCTTTCGCCGGCAGCGTGGCAACAGCGGATTTGTTGGTGCGCAATATGATTAATCTGGCCGGTGTACCTTTAGTTCATGCCATTCAGATGATGACTTCTACCCCGGCTCAGATCTGTAAAATAGATCATCGCAAAGGCCGGCTGTGCCCGGGGATGGACGCCGATATGGTTATTTTTGATGAGGATATAAATATCCAATCGACCATAATCAATGGAAGGATAGTTTTCAGTCGCATTTAATGTTTTTTTTTTATTTTGAGGTATTCGAGAAAAATCCGGGGTACCGTCTCCAAGCAAATCAGATGGGCTCAGAATTAAAGCTTAATTTTGTTATCGAAGGCATCATTCAGTTTTTCCTGCTTTATTTTTTCAATTAAACCCTTACCCTAACCCTTATGAAACGATTCATTAACCTTGGTCTCTTTCTAATCCTGTCCTTTTATATCACCACATTGTCCGCCCAACGGACCGTGACTGGTAAAATACAAGAAGCTAATGGTCAACCGATTATTGGAGCCACAGTAATGGCCCAGGGTACTTCATTGGGAACGACTACCAATGAGTCCGGTGTGTTTACGCTCCAGATACCGGCCAATGTTAATTCCCTCACCGTCAATTATATCGGCTATGCTCCAAAAGAAGTTTTTATTGGCGATGAGTTGACGATCGATATTGTTTTGGAAGAAGGAAAAATCCTGGAAACGGTTTTCATCATTGGTTCCCGTTCGACTGCTGCCCGTACAAAGACAGAAACAACCGCACCGGTCGATGTACTCAATATTACCGAACTGGTAGCCACAGGTCAAACGGATCCTACCCAAATGTTACATTATATAGTACCCTCCTTCAATTCCGGACGCCAAACAGTCGCAGATGGTACCGATCATATCGACCCATCTACCCTTCGGGGATTAGGGCCCGACCAGGTCCTTACTCTGTTGAATGGCAAACGCCGTCACAATCAAGCGCTCATCAATATCAATGGCACGATCGGACGAGGTTCAGTAGGTACCGACATGAATGCTATTCCTTCCGCTGCCATTGAAAGACTGGAAGTATTGAGGGATGGGGCCTCGTCTCAATACGGTTCAGATGCTATTGCCGGTGTTATAAATGTAGTAATGAAAAATACCCCTGGCACAACGATTACCGGACATGTCGGTAGTTATAATACCCAATACGAATACCTATTTGGTAAAAATGATAAACGAAAAATGACCGACGGTGAAACCGTGCAACTCAGCGCTTACCATGGCATGGCCATCGCAAAAGGCAAATTTTCAGTTGCCCTTGAATTTAGGGATCGAAAAGCATCTAATCGTTCCGGCGATTTTTTGGGTACGGTATACCATGGAACCAAAGCCACAGATGATTCATTGATCAATGCCAGAGGTGGTTTTGACCGGACTTTTAATATGCAGGTAGGCAACGCAGCTTCCCGGAATATTCTTGGATTTGTTAATTATAATTTGCCCATAGGAACTAATAAAGAACTATATATCAATATGGGCGGGGCTTCCAGGAAGGGCTCAGGTAAAGGATTTTACCGGTATCCTAAACAAACTACACAAGTGATTCCAGAATTGTATCCCATGGGTTTTCTGCCGGAAATCCATTCAACTATAGGCGATTACTCAGCATTGATTGGATTAAAAGGGATTGTGTCAAATGGCTGGCGATGGGATTTGAGCAATGTATTTGGGACGAATCGATTCCGTTATGATGTAAAGAATTCAAACAATGCATCTCAATTTGCCTTAAAAACTGCTGCACCCACTGAATTTTATGCCGGGACACAACAGTTTTCCCAAAATACAACCAATTTTGAACTATCTAAAGCCTTGAAAAGCAATGCAGTCCGTAGCCTGAACCTGGCATTAGGACTTGAACTTAGGATAGATAATTTTAAAATAGAAGCCGGCGAAGAAGCTTCCTGGAAAAATTACGATTTAAACGCTAAACCGCTTAGGGTCGGTGGCTCCCAGGTATTTCCGGGATTCCAACCGGGAAATGAAGTGAATCAAGGCCGCACCGTGGCAGGCGCTTTTATCGATTTGGAATCTGATATAACCGATAAATTTTTAGTTAATGCAGCCGCACGCTTTGAAAACTATAGTGATTTCGGGACCAACGCGGCAGCTAAATTAGCCGCACGATACAAATTTGCAGATGCTTTTGTAATTCGCGGCGCATTGAGTAATGGATTCCGGGCACCTTCAGTGCATCAGCGTTATTTTAGCAATACCAGTACACAATTTGTCGTAGCCAACGGAGTCACGACACCAAATAATGTGGGTACATATCGAAACGACAGCGAAATCGCAAAAGCACTCGGCATCCCCTCTTTGGAAGCAGAAAAATCAACCAATATAAGTTTAGGGGTCACCTCGAAATTTGCGAAAGTAGTCAGCCTGACCATTGACGCTTATCAAATCAATATCAAAGACCGCATTGTCATTACAGGCAATATGTCCCGATCCAATGCATTGATCAATTCATTGCTGATCGCAGGGGGGGCGGCCGCAGATGTCACCCAGGTGGCTTTCTTTACCAATGCTATAAATACCAGCACAAGGGGGATCGATGCGGTATTGGGTGCCAGCCCCAAAATGGGTAATGGTTTCCTGGACCTCACCCTGGCCGCTAACTTTACCAAAAATGAAATTGATGGCCCAATCAAAACAACGGATAAATTGCCGGCAGATGATTTTGGTAAAACATTTTTCAGCCGTTTGGAAGAGTCCCGGGTTGTGGTCGGGCAACCAAAGAGTAAAATTGCCGCATCCCTGGGTTATCGTATTGTAAATTTTAGTACCCAATTAAGGGCTACACGGTTTGGAGAAGTAGCGGTATGGGATAATACCAACATGGTGTTGGATGAAAGCTTTTCTTCCAAAACCATCGTTGACCTGAACCTGAGTTATACTTTCAAAATAGCGACGCTATCATTAGGATCAAACAACCTGTTTGATGTTTACCCGGATAAAATTAAAAACCTCGGCAATACTTCGGATGGACGGTTTATCTATAGTAGAAACGTCACCCAATTTGGTTTTGGTGGCCGCACATTATATACTGCTTTGAAGATTGATATAAAATAAAACCTGCCCTGTTGAACTACGCTGCCCATTAAACAGATTAAAGACTACGCCTCAGAAATTAATTGACTTACAACGTAAGAACCTATATTTTTAATTCTGTAGCATGGGATCCTTATCTGGTAAAAATGTTTTCATCACCGGCACCTCACAAGGCATAGGGGCAACAATTTCAAAACTATTGATCGATGCCGGATGCAATATCTGCATGCATTATTACCGGTCCGGTGAAGTACCGTTCAACCTTCAAAAACAGGCTCAAACAAAAGGCCTTAAAGCTGCCTGCATCCAGGCTGACCTGACCAAAAAATCAGAAGCGGTACAATGTGTAAAGTCGGCTGCCAAATTTTTAAAATCGTTTGATGTCCTCATCAACAACAGCGGCAGTCTCGTGGAAAGAAGAACCTTGGCCGAAATCGATAATGAATATTGGAACGCCTTAATGGACATAAACCTGAAATCCATGATGCTGGTCACGCGCGAAGCTCTTCCTCACCTTAATAAAACGGAGGGGTCAAGCATCATCAATATGGCCTCCCTGGCAGGGCGTAAAGGGGGCCATGCCGGTTCCCTGGTATACGCCACCACCAAAGGTGCAGTCCTGACCTGGACCAGGGCTCTGGCCAATGAATTGGGTCCATTGGGTATCCGTGTCAATGCAGTGGCTCCCGGTTTTATCGAAGGGACTAGCTTTCATCAAACCCATACAACCCCTGAAGCTGCAGCAAAAACAATAGATTCTATTCCTCTGGGAAGATCTGGCAAGCCGGAAGATGTGGCTAGAGCCGTGGTTTTCCTGGCTTCGGAATACGATGGGTTTATTACGGGAGCTACCCTGGACATCAACGGCGGTATTTATTCGGCCTGATGGAACACTGACATCGAATTAGGGTTTGCTGATAAATATCTAATTCAATTAAAATCAACAACATATCAGAGCAATTATTGAAATTAATGCAAGGCAATAGGCGATTATTCCCTTAAAACCTGCATTTGAAATTGATATAGGAGTTGGATGTGCAATGTTTTGATTTGAAATCCAAGTTTTCTTTAACCCACATTGCAGCTAAGTGGTGTAAAACGTTGATTTTGTGTGGTGTTTAAATTTTCCAGTATTGTTGGGGGTACTACAGATTTTAGCCGATTAAACGGTTTGATTTTAAATTGCAGTGCATTGTAGATTTGAGTTACCCATGCGCATCGCTAACGGAGCGTCTCCTCCTGACCGATCGGGACTCGAACTAATATTTAGTTTGCTTTTGGGTCACCCCATATACTCTGGACTTATAACCTTGTCTAATTAACTTAAACAGCAGGCCCGAATTAATCAATTGCGGAAATCCTTTTATGAAAATTTGTATCGGCGCAGCGGCTTAGCGGCGGTCTTCAACCGCCAATCCCGGTTTTGAACTGCGTAGATATACCTTTGAAATTGCCCACCATCAAATCTTCAACACCTTTTCTGAAAAACTCCCCTTCCCATTTACCAACTTAATAACATACATTCCCGGAATCAGGCCGGTAAGATCAACAGTTTCAGTGGGGTTCCATTTTCTAATTTCCCGGACGAGTCTTCCATCACTGGCCAGTATTCTTAAATGACCAGACTGGTCAATGCCTTCAATCTGAATGGTTGAAATTGAGGGATTGGGATACACTTTTAAATGAGGTCGGATAGCCGATGAATAAGCCGTGGTCACGTCCATGACTTCCTCCACCTTAACCTGTTGTATCGTAATCTTACCGACCTTACTGGCCAAATCAAAAACTATCCGCGCTGCCGGATCACTGGGCGAGGTCATTACAAAGCTATAAATATGATCAGCAACGATGTTGGTTAATGACATCGATTTGTAACCTGAATAACTGCTCCAGGGCGAAAAATTCATACCGAGGTAATTGGTAATGGAGACCGGAACACTGGCACTGGCTTTAATGGTGACCTGGTACCGGCTATCTTTTTTAAGAGCAATGTTATTCCGCACCAATTGCACATGCCAGCCATCGTTACTAGGCACGGTCACATCAACTATGCCCTGGCCATTGGTCCTGGTCAGGCTGGCTGCTGCATTGGATTGAACGTTCAGGTTCCAGCCATCATTGGGTCCAAAACTACCTTCAAATATGGTAACCGTAGATTGTTGTTTGGGGGCATACATCGAATCGGTGAGCAGGGCATTGGCAAGACGGGTATTGATTACATTGGTGGCTGGATTAAAAATCCCAAATCCCGCACTCCACTCCCAATAATTCCAGCTAAAGCCCTGAGATTCAAACCACCTGGCAAGGAAATTGGTCCACCGTACGCGGCTATCCAGATCGGCTTTGGAATAAGCACCAAACTCACCTACATGAATCGGTTTGTTTATGGATTTGGCAAACTGGATCAGGTAGGCAAAAGAGCTGATGATTTCATTGCGCTCCAGGACTGAATTTTCCCATTTTGTACCCAACCATGGAGTCGAATTTTGGACCCATTCCGCTCCCTGGTGAGTAAACGAAAAAGGGTCATAATAATGTACGGTAATGATCAGATTGGAATCATTGGGCACTACCAGATTGGGTACTCCTCCCAGGCCTCCCCAGGGGGCAATTCCCATAACGACCCCGCGGGTAGGATTGGTTTTTCTGATCTCTATCAATGCCTCATTAAATATTTGGTTCCACTTTGGCCCAACCAGATTGGTATTGGGTTCATTCATCACTTCAAAAAGCAACCGTTGATCATAATTCTTAAAATACGCAGCGATCTGGGTCCATTGGCTCAGGAACCTTGGCTTGACCCCATCAGGGTCCTGAAACATAGCATCGTGGTGATGCATATTAAATAGCACGTAGAGGTTTTCAGCCAGGGCTTTGTCAATGACATATTTTATCCTCTCCAGAAAACTGGATTGTATAGTATACGGTGATGACTGTAAAGTCCTGGCAGGCACATCCCATCGGATAGGAATACGCACATGATTAAACCCCAGTGCTTTTATCCGCTGAAAATAATCATCGCGAAACGGGTTGCCCCATTCACTTTCAGAAGGAGCTTCAAACATATTGCCCATATTGATGCCTTTGCCCAGCTTTTTATTGAGTTCGTGTATGTTCAGGTTTTGGGCCATCATTGAACCGGATAGAAATAAGCACCAGCAAAGAATCAAATAGAAGTTGCGCATAATGGTTTCAAATTTAATTGAGTTTTGATAGACCGCCTGTTAAAAAGCCTGTAGCGGCTGCTTCAGCTGCTGGAATTTCGAATTTGCGTTTCTTAGCGGCTGCTTCAGCTGCTGGTTATTTGGGTTATTCGCCCCCATTTTTTACCTCCCTTACGGCTACGCCGCTACGAATATCGTGTACTGCGAATAAATTACGCCGCTACGAATATCGTAATTTGTCCCTTCGATCGACTTCTTAGATTAATGTCTTCAGCTATAGCCAGTCCAAACAAACCCCTGAAAATGCGATGGGTGATGATCACCTTTGCATTTTTAGCTACCGTATTAAATTACCTCCATCGATTATCGTTTAATTATCTCGCAGCCGACGGCCATTTGAGGGATATCATTCCCGACGATACCTTTGGTTATATCGCCACATCATTTTTTGTGGCCTATATGATATCCAATGGAGTTTCGGGCTTTGTGATAGATCGACTGGGGACACGTATCGGGTATTCACTTTGTATGGCTTTCTGGACTACAGCGGGGATACTGCATGCCCTGGCCATGGCACCCATTCATTTCGGGATATTCCGTTTTTTACTCGGCATAGGAGAAGCAGGCAATTGGCCGGCAGCTTTAAAACTAAGCGGGGAATGGTTCAGTCCGGCTGAACGATCCACGGCCACCGGGATATTCAATAGCGGGGCCGCGGCGGGGGCGATCCTGGCTCCTCCATTGATCGCTTTTCTGGGTACACAATTTGGGTGGCAAGCTACATTTATAGTGATCGGTGTGCTAGGTTACCTCTGGCTCGCCGCATTTTGGTTTACCTATTATACTCCTGAGCAGGTAAAAAAAGAAGCCAATGCGAGGACCATTCCTCCCTTAAAACTGATCAGGACACGATTTGTCTATTCATTTACTGCAGCCAAATTCTTCATCGATCCGATCTGGTATTTTATTACCTTCTGGATAGGGCGTTACCTGGCCGATGTCTACGACTGGGATCTGGTCAAGATCGGGTGGTTTGCCATGTTTCCCTTTATCATTGCAGACCTGGGCAATATTACCGGTGGATATTTTACCCAGTTTATTATTAAAAAAGGAATGCCTGTACCTAAGGCCAGGAAACTCGCTGTTTGTATTTCCGGATTGTTGATCGCCCTCTCACTCATCATTGGGCCTTTTTTTATCCAGGGACCCATGGCAGCTTTGGCGGTATTGGCTGTCGCAGGTTTTGGATATGCTTCATTCTCGGCCAATGCAATTGCATTTGCCCCGGACGTGGTACCTAAAAGTGCTACCGCTTCCGTGTACGGCCTGGCCAGCGTAGGCTCAGGACTTGGAGGGATATTTTTTCAGACCATCTCCGGTATATCAGTAAAAAATCTGTCCGAGGCATACAATTATACCCTGGCCTATCACAGTGTATTTATTGGGTATGGAGTGATGGCATTGATTGGTTTGTATATTATCCTGTTTCGAATGGGGCCTTTGGCGGAGGATAAGGATCTGCATGCTTATGTCAGGTCAGAACCAATCGATTAACTATCCCAGAGCATAAAACCCCAATTCAAATAACAGCAATTGATAGCTGAATTCTTATCCTCCGTGTATCCCCGTGACTCCGTGCGAACAAACCCCTAATCTCTTTCTCCCCACTTTCGTATTTTCACCCTTGCAAACCCATGTTATCCCCCAAAAAACCATACCCTTCCGAAAAGTCTATCCTTCATCCTCGAAACAAACATCGCGCGCGATATGATTTTAATCAGTTGACTGTAACTACTCCGGAATTAAAACCCTTTGTAATGGTCAATAAATACGGAGATGAATCCATAGATTTTTTTGATCCGAAAGCCGTCAGATTGCTGAACAAGGCCTTATTAAAACATTTTTACCAAATCGATTTTTGGGAAATCCCCACGGGATATCTCTGTCCTTCCATTCCAGGGCGGGTCGATTATATCCATTACCTGGCAGATCTGTTGTATACCTGTTATGACGACAAAATGCCCCAGGGTGAAAATATAAAATGCCTGGATATAGGAACAGGAGCAAGCAGCATCTACCCATTATTGGGCCATCAGGAATATGGATGGTCATTTGTTGGGTCGGATATCGATCCGGCTGCCCTTGAATCTGCTAAACAAATCCTGCAACGAAACCCTTTATTAAGACAAACGGTTGAACTGAGGTTGCAGAAAAATAGTAAGTCCTTTTTCCAGGGGATTATTCATCAGGATGAAGTCTTTGATCTGACACTCTGCAACCCCCCTTTCCATGCATCCATCGAAGATGCCAGAGCAGCAACACAACGTAAATCCAATAACCTAAGGCCCAGTAAAACCAACCCTCCTATATTGAATTTCGGGGGCCGGGCCAATGAGCTATTCGTCAAAGGTGGTGAGTTAAAGTTTATCCTGGATATGGTCCAGGAGAGTAAATTATTTTCATCATCCTGTTTTTGGTTTTCGACCCTCGTCTCCAAAGCATCCAGTATCAAACCCATTCTTGCTTCATTAAAAAAAATGGAAGCGGTTGATATGATAACCATACCCATGGGCCAGGGCAATAAAATCAGCCGAATCATAGCCTGGACTTTTCTCCACAAAAAACAACAATTGGAATGGATCAATACAAGATGGAGATAGGACTAAATATATCTAATATTTAAATGGTTAGAAAAGGTTAGAAACCATTTAATTGCAATTTTTTACCATAGCCCACGATTTAAATCGTGGGGCTATGGTGTGATCAAGATAATCAACCGTTTAAACGGTTTAGAAGGATATTTTTAAAAGGTTAAAAGGTTATGGGAAATAGTTTAGTGCGTTTGTCATCACTATGGCAAATCGATTATTAGTTTCTAAACTAATTTAGCCGTGATTTTCAAGTAGTTTCAATTTTAAGTATAATTGCTCATACAATCAACCTCACTTCTAATGCATAAAACAATCACTTGCTTTGTAATTTTAGCACCATAACTTATGAAATCCCCAGGCCCAATATTTACCTCGCACCTCTTTCCTATACTCGATGCCAAACTCATCGAATTATTATCCTCCCTGTCTCCATCGGATTGGGAAAAACAAACTATTGCTCCACTTTGGAAAGTAAAAGATATCGCCGCCCATCTCCTCGATACCAATCTTCGGGCAGTTTCCATGCTAAGAGATAACTACCAGGATGAGTCACCCGGAGTGATCCATGGCTATCAGGACCTGGTCAGCTACCTCAACCGCCTCAATGCCGATTGGGTCACTGCCATGAAACGTCTAAGCACCAAAGTATTGATTGAATTGCTTGAAATTACCGGTCCTCCTTATTGTGACTATTTAAAATCATTGGATCCCTTTGAAAAAGCAAAATTCTCCGTTGCCTGGGCTGGAGAAGATGAATCGTACAACTGGTTTCATATCGCCCGCGATTACACCGAAAAATGGCACCATCAACAACAAATACGATTGGCTGTCGGACAGGAAGAAGCATTATATACCCATGAATTATATCATCCTCATTTGGATACGTCGATGAGGGCATTGCCCTATCATTATCGGGATATCACGGGCAGCGAAGGTGAAGTGATCCAGTTTAAGATCAAAGGCGAGGGTGGTGGCGATTGGTATCTTTATCATCATGGAGAACGGTGGATCCAGGTAGTAGATTCTCCAATAGAACCGATTTGTAAGGTGGAGATCCCCGGGCATATTGCCTGGAAATTATTTACAAATGAAACTATTAACTTTAATAAAAACGTATTAATAACGGGTAAACAAGAGTTGGGAATCAAGCTCCTGGAAATGAAAGCCGTGATGATGTAGAACATTTTTATTTCGTGTCATCATAATTATAATTCTTTGGCCCGCCATCAGATAGATTTTGATCTACAACAATAGTTTTTATTCAGGCAACTGTCCTGATATTGCCCGCCCATTTAGATTAGTTTTTTTGTAATTTTAAGATCAAGCCCAATGCAGGATTTATATTTGATTATTTATTTCCTACTTAAATGATACAAACAATGCGCTTTTCTGTGCTTTTGATATTAATTCTTGGTTTGACCTTTACAAAATGCAAACAAAGCCCAACCCAGCTAACATTATCCGTCACGGAAGTTGTCTCTGATGTCGAATCCCAGCCCCTCCTCTCCCAGGCCCTCCGCCTCAGCGAAGCCCTGACTTTCCTGGGTTCCTCCTTATCCAAAGCGGATGAACAAAAACTAAAAGACCTTGAACATCAAGTACCTGGTCCCGAAGTAGTCAAAAGCATCCAAACCATCCTCGACCCCTATTGCCTGGCTATGATTAATATCAATCCGGAATCCAGGGTCAAAGTCAATCGCGGTCCTGCCGTCGCCAAATTGATCCAGGGCGGTTGGGTCAGTTATCTCGTCAAAGTAAACAACGAGGCTGGTGTGACCGCAGAGTTGCAAGCGGAAAGCCCCAATGCTGAACCTCCCTTATATGCCCCAAGCTATGATCCTCAGGTCTCGGAAAAAAGAAAGTTGAGTCCGGGACAAGTGGCCAATCGATTTATGGAATTGCAGATCTATCGCAAAGCACCCTTGTTACCTAATCTTTCAGGGCTGAAACTAGAATATGCTGTGGTTCAACTGTTCAGTAAAGATGCAGGACAAAGAGAGGTTGGCCTGGGATTTAATATAGGTCAGGGCACTCAGGACATCGGATTTCGCAATGCCATCAATATTTTGTTTGAAAGTAAACCTTCCGTTAAAGTCAGGTTCAACATCACGGATGCCGATGGCACACCGGCTATGGCTTCTTTTTTGATCACGGATGGTATTCCACGCATTGAAGAAGATGGTATACGTCCGGTCAATCCGGAAAGTTTTCGCCTGACAGCGGCGTTGATCGAATCAAGGGACAACAAAGAGATTCCACGATTGGCAGGTATTTACCCACTGCCCTCACGGCGTGTAGCAGCTTTTGATGAGTATCCTGATTTTTTCTTTCAGCCCCAGATCTATCGGTATCACGGTGAACATGTCAACCTGCCGCCCGGGAAATATAATATCTCCTATACCCGGGGACCGGAATATGAGGTTCAAAACCGTGAACTGGTCGTACCGGAAGGTAATAAAGAAATGGAGACTTCATTCCAGTTAAAAAGATGGATCGATCTGGCCAGCCTGGGATGGTATAGCGCAGATCACCATGTGCATGCTGCAGGCTGCAGTCATTACGATAGTCCGGAAGAAGGGGTCAAACCCCTGGATATGTGGAGGCAGGCACGAGGTGAAGATTTGAGTGTGGCGGCCGTCCTGGCCTGGGGTCCGAGTTGGTATCATCAAAAAACTTTTTTTACCGGTAAAGACCTTGAATTTTCCACTCCCAACAGCATCATGCACCACGATGTGGAGGTCTCTGGTTTTCCCTCCTCCCATGCCGGTCATATCGTTTTGCTTGGACTCAGGGAAGATGATTATCCTGGCACTACAACTATCGAAGAATGGCCCAGCTGGACCTTACCGGTACTCAACTGGGCCAAAACACAAAATGCCGCCACAGGTTATGCGCATTCCGGTTGGGGCCTGGAACCCATGACCCCTACCAATGCATTGCCCAATTACATCATCCCAAAAATGGACGGCATCGGGGCCAATGAATATATCGTGACGGTAACTCAAAATGCGGTCGATTTTTTCAGTGCAGGTAATACCCCGGCACCCTGGGAATTAAACATGTGGTATCATACCCTCAACTGCGGGTTTACTCCCCGATTAAGTGGAGAAACAGATTTCCCCTGCATATTCGATGAACGGGTCGGATTGGCCCGTAGTTATTTTAAACCGGAAGGTAAATTATCCTATGAATCGTATATTGATGCTATTAAAAAGGGACGATCCTATGTTTCGGATGGTAACTCCCATATCGTAGATTTTACCGTCAATGGGCTTGAACCCGGGACCTCAGACAGTCGTATATCGCTTACTGATACACCCCGATTGCGCATCAATGCCAGGGTGATTGCCAATCTTCCCGTAACCCCGGATGCTAAAGGAGAAGCTATTGCTCAAAGTAAAATGTCCAATCAACCCTATTGGCATATTGAACGGGCTCGAATAATGAAAACGCAACGTGTCCCGGTCGAATTGATTGTAAATGGAAAGGTGGTCAATACGATAGAAATTCCCGCTAACAAAAAGTGGACAGAAGTCAGGTTTAATTACCCCATCACCAAATCATCCTGGCTGGCATTGAGAGTATATCCCAGTGCCCATACCAATCCGGTCTTTGTCACTGTAAATGACCTGCCTATACGTGAAAAAAGCAGTGCTACCTGGTGTAGACAAACTGTCGACCAATGCTGGAAAATGAAAAAGTCCAGTATACATGCGGATGAATTAAAAGCTGCAGAAGCAGCTTATGACCAGGCCAGGGCGGTGTACGACCGGATGATCAAGGAGTCGAGATAAAGTGGTCGGGTTGTGGTTCAAAGACTCTTGAGACCATTATGTGCTGGGGAATAGTGTAATGGATTTTTTGGATTAACTTTCGCTTCCAATCTATATTCACATGAAAATAAGTTTAATCACGCTGCTATTGATCAGCTTAGCCGTGGGCTGCAAACAAGGGAATATGCACCCAACGGAAGCCGTCAACCTGGAGCACCGTCTGGATAGTTTGGTTAAGACCGACCTGGATAGTGTGCGGGTTGCCGGGATAGCAGTTGCTGTTTTTAAAGGAAATGATCCAATATTATTAAAATCTTATGGATTTGCGGATTTGGAATGGTCTGTCAAATTGCCGGTAGACGCTTCGTTTGAAATTGGTTCAGTGACAAAACAATTTACAGGAGCCGCAATTCTTCAATTAATGGAACAAAATAAATTAGGTCTGGAGGATGAATTGACGAAGTATATAAAATTTAATACCCAGAGGAAAAAAGTTACTATCCGTCAGTTGCTCAGCCACACCTCGGGCATTAAAGGGTATACTGAATTGCCCGAGTTTGAAAACTTTTCCAAACTAAAATTTCCAAAAGACAGTTTGTTGCGTATAGTGGAAAAAAATCCCTTTGACTTTGATCCGGGCGAAGCTTTGATCTATAATAATACCGGATTTTTTATGCTGGGTCTTATCATCGAAAAAATCAGCGGCCTCAGTTATGAAGCGTACGTCAAGAAAAACTTGTTTGACCCGGCAGGAATGGCCAATTCCTATTATTGCAGTGAATCCAAAGTCATTAAAAATCGCGCCCATGGTTATGATATGGGTGATAAAACCCTGATCAGGGCTGGGTACCTGGATCATACCTGGCCGTATGCAGCCGGATCCTTGTGTTCGACTGTTGAGGATTTAGTAGCATGGAATCAGGCCTTACACCATGGCAAAATCCTTAATGAGGTTTCGTATGCCGAGTTTTTAAAGGTTGTTCAATTAAACGATGGCTCCTCTACTCATTATGCCAAAGGCATTACCGTCGCGGACTACTGGGGTATCCCGATGATTAGTCACGGAGGGGGGATCAACGGGTTCCTTTCAGAAAACCGGTATTTTCCAAAAGAGGATATCAGCATAGTGGTGCTGGTCAATACTACAGGGCCTGTATCTCCGCACAATCTGGCTGACCACCTATCCAATTGGATATTGAACCCGTCGGAGAAATCAAATAACCCGTTCAGCGGGCAGCTATCCGGCTACCTGGGAAAATACAAAGGAAGGGCCAGGGGTTCGGACCTTACCGTTACCATAACTCAAAATGATTCAACCTTGCTCCTGCAAATGGATGACAATGCACCAATGCCACTTAAATTTCATAACGGTTCGGATTGGACAGATGGTACTACCAGGTACATGTTTAAAGGGGTTGATACAAGTTTTAATGAATTGAGGATAGACCAGACCTATGGCTATTTCATCCTGAAAAAATAAACATATAGTTTTTTATTTTTATGAAATAGTAGCCGAAGATCCGGGGTAGTTAAACAGATCTTTCGGCAACGTAGTTGCCTCATCCTGGTAACCCTAAACGTACAACCGACTCCAAGCAGCGTAGCTGTGAAATAATATAGTGTCGAACATGACATGATAAAATTCAATACAACTTTACGACGTAGAACCACTATTCCCGATTCCTCACCTGTATGTCGGTTATTCCCCGTTTCTTTTGATAAAAGTCAACACCGGAATTTGATTATCAGAAGCCAGGATCCTGGTCACACTGGTTTGCAATAATTTTTCAAAAAAATCCAGTTTATGGGTGAAAAGCACCAGAAGGTCGCCCTTTTCTTTTTTAACGTAGTCCTCCAGGGCTTTGGCTACTGGGATACTTTTGAACAAATGAAAATGAGTATCGGCAGCCGAAATTTTATCCACTTGCTGATATGCTGAGGTTGCTGATGCTTCTTCCAATGCGCCTTCCGCTTGTACATGGACAATATGGAGTTTTGCATCAAAAGCCCTGGCAAACTCATTGACTTTATCGATCTGCAGGTCCAGATGTTCCATGTCTGTGGCATAAATTATGGATTTTATACCTTTAAAAACATGATGCATCGGGACGACGATCACCGGTACACTGCTCTGGTTGATCACGGATGCTGCATTGCTGCCTAAAATAACTTTTTTAATCCCGCTGGCCCCTTTACTCCCCATCACGATCAAATCGATACGGTGATCCGTGGTATAGTGTTCGATAACCGTAAATATAGGCCAACCGCTTTTGCAGGAAAATACAATCTCCACCCGTTCAGAAGCCTGCTTTTTCAACTCGTCCACCCATGGTTTGCCGGCTTCCAATCCATTTTGAAGTACGATTTCTCTCCATTGCTGGGTGTTCCTAAACGCTACCGTCTCCGGTACGGAATCCTCCACCGACAGCAAGTGGATTTTAGCATGCAATACCTCCGCCAGTTGGATGGCATATAAAGCAGCTGCTCTCGACGGTTCAGAGAAATCTACAGGAACTAATATATTTTTCATTATACCAGAATTTATTTCAAACTTCAGGGAATTATACTCCATAAAAACTGATTTTTTACAGGAATTGTTGTGATTTGGATCAGGGAATCAGATCATACACCTATCCGGGCTCAACATACGGTCGCAGGAGAAGTTAAACGTTTACCAGAACTAAACTTGTACTGACCCGGATATAAAAATAGTATATTATTCCGTCGTGGTTTTATTAAAACTAAGCAATGGGACATGGCTGTGAAATGCCAATTGCCGGGTTACACTGGTATCTAACAATTTTTCAAAAAATTCCAATTTATGGGTAAACAGAGCTAAGAGGTCGGCTTGATGTGTTAATACAAAGTCATCAATAGTTTCAGCAACCGGCGTGCTTTTGAAAACATGAAAGTGATCAGTGGCATAGGATATCGTTTTAATGTTTGCGGAATGCGGCTCATCGGAATTCATTTCTTCCGAAGTTCCTTCCGGTACTACATGGATGATGTGCAGCTTAGCATCAAAATCATTGACCAACTCATTGATTTGATGAATTTCATGATCGAGATGCCTCATATCTGTGGCATAAACGATCGATTTAATTCCTTTATACACTGCACTGCCCGGCACGACGATCACCGGAACTATACTGTGGTTAATGACCGCGGCTGCATTACTTCCTAAAACAACTTTTTTTAAACCTGTTGCTCCCTTGCTTCCCATCACGATAAGGTCGATATGATTTGCGTGTACATAAGTCTCAATTACAGAATGGATCGGATAGCCGGTTTGCGTGGCAAAAGTTATTTTAATCTGATTGGATGACAAAGCCTGCATTTGTCGTAACAGCGCTGCACCATCTTCCCGGGTCGCGCGATCCATTTCTGCCTCGAGCTTGTATTTATTCATCAATGCATGAGGTCCGGAGTTGATATCCTGGACAGCAAACAAGTGCACATTGCAATGATAAGTTTCAGCCAAACCCAAAGCATACCGGGCAGCCACCTTTGAAAGTTCGGAAAAATCAACAGGTACCAATATGTTTTTCATACGATCATTATTTAAATCCCCAAACCTGCGACAATTCTGGTACGCGATCTGTGATTTGATTCATGTCCAAGACTGATCGACGTCATTTTTCAGACTACTTTATTGATAAAAATTCAATCAAACTTATCTATAAATCAATGGAACAATCCCCCTTCCTGTCCGGTTTGTTTTAAAACCCAAATTACAGTTAATCTAATTGAAATGCAAAAATGATGCTAAAGGAACTATTTGCAAGGAACAAGCAGGATAGGGTAAAAAAAGTTTTCATCTTACAAAATAACCCTTGTAAAAGTCTTATTTTGTCCGGTAGGACTGCCATGTAGAATGTATTCCGGAAGTGTGGAGATTCGGGACGACGCCTATAATTCTCTGATCGCTTTTAATTCTATTACCTCCATGCTGTTTGTTTTATTCCAGCCACAAAGTACATCTCGTTTATTGTTGGTGAGTTTGAAGGTAATTTCAACCTTTACGGAATAAACCCCGTTTTGAGAAGAAAGACGCTGAATAAAAGGCTCCACCACATCTCTTTGGGTTGCTTCATCCGCTGCAAATTGACCATACTCACCATCCAGGTCAACACCAAAATGCCATCCACAGCCGTCTACTGCAAGCTGATTGACCAGTTTAGCCTCTTTCGTCAGGTAATCCTCTGCTATTGCTGCTCCATTTTTGGAGCAAGCCAGGACAAACAGGCACCACAGCAGAATCGTCGAATACTTCATCTTTTTGTTTGAATATAAAACGACTATTGGATCTAAAAGGTTGGCTGTAATCCATTGTTTTTTTAAATCAGGTTTGTTTCAATTCCGTTTCATTTTCAAACGGAGTAGCTACTGATTCATTATTTTTACTGAATCACCAGATTTATTTAAAGTCTATGAATTCCTTTTTTAAGTTAAATCCGAAATTTGGAAATACCCTGTTGTTCTGCTGGCTGATTAACCTCTACCTCCCTGCCCAGATGAATAATAACCTGGCTGTCCAGACCAGGATCAGTAATGGGCTGAATTGAGGGGAATTACGATGTAAAGTCAGGTATTCAAATGTATTTTGGTATACCATTTGCCAAACCTCCGGTAGGTACTTTACGATGGAAAGCGCCACAACCGGTGACTAACTGGACCGGGGTTAAACATACCAAAAAATTCGGCCCCAGGCCGGTACAAGGCGTTGTATTTGGTGACATGATGTCCCGTTCTGACGGGTTGAGCGAAGATTGTTTATACCTCAATATTTGGACACCTGCGCGACGCAATACCAAAGACCTGCCAGTACTTGTCTATTTTTTTGGTGGAGGTTTTGTGGCCGGTGATGCGTCGGAACCCAGATATGATGGTGCCAATATGGCTAAAAAAGGTATAGTGGCTGTAACGGTCAATTACCGGTTAAACGTATTTGGTTTTTTTTCCCATCCGGAATTGTCCGGAGAAACACTCTATGAAAGGCTCAGGGAACTATGGATTATTGGATCAACATGAAGCTTTAAAATGGGTTCAAAAAAATATAGCGGCTTTTGGTGGCGATCCCAAAAAAGTCACTATCGCAGGTGAATCGGCCGGGTCCATATCCGTAAGTGCGCAAATGGCTTCCCCGCTGTCTAAAAATTTGCTTGCAGGCGCAATCGGAGAAAGTGGAGCAGGTATTCATCCAACTCTGGCTCCGGTCCCTCTGGAACAAGCCGAAAAAGAAGGCCAGGAATTTGCAAAAAAAGCAGGCTATCCGTGCTTTGAGTACAAGGGAACTCTATGAAATCTATGCGGAAGCAAAACGATTCGGGTTTCCAACAGTCAATGAACAATGATCAATGAACAATGAACAATGAACAATTAACAATGGCAATATCACCTGCCCTTAATTCATATCCAGTGGGTGTTTTGATATTGACCTTGTAGACATATACTCCAGTTTCAGATCCTGTTTGCCCTCCACCGTGTGTATGACAAATTGCAGGTTTTTGGATTTTTTTACAAGACCTGGAAGCCCGCCTGTCGGCGGACAGGGTTTGAAACCTCCTTAAACCAACTAAGCACCTTCCAGGTCTCGTTTTATTCAAATTCTTTAAACTACAATTTGTCATACACCCCCTCCACCCCTCGCCTCCGCCTCTTCATATATTTGGATTAATTTTGAACATGGCTAAGCCGTTTTTGACCCAACACCTTTCCCTGGCGGTTAAAAACGCATTGATTTATCTCATCCTCATTCTTTTTTCCTCCTTCCTGATCGGTTATTCGGTATACCGGTTAAGTGCCGCTCTTATTCTTGCCTCATCAAAGGATAAAATTAAAAATGACGTTCAGAATGTGGCTTTAAAAATGTCCACTTATTTTGACCATATCGGCAGGGATATTCGTTTCATGGCCAATAATCCGCTGGTAAAGGATTATATCAAAGGCGGCAAGTTATCCGAGTCTTTACAATCCATATTGACCGAGGAATTTAAAGTATTAATGGAATCCAGGGCTTCCTATTTCCAGATCCGTTTAATCGGTGTTGAAAACAATGGCAAAGAACTGGTCCGGGTAGACCGTCAGGGAAATACAGGCATAGTGATCTCGCCGGAAAACCTTCAACAAAAAGGTGACCGCAATTATTTTGTCGAAACCATCAAACTCAAAGAAGGCTCCGTTTATTTTTCAGAAATAGATCTCAACCAGGAATTTGGAAGATTCGATGTCCCGTACAAACCAACCTTGCGGGCTGCCAGCCCATTATATTTTAATGATAAAATCGCAGGCATAGTCATCATCAACACGGACCTCGGGCAGTTGTTTGCGGAACTGGAACAAACTAAGACGCCCAATGAAGACTTGTTTATTTTCAATAGTGACGCCTATTTTATCATTCACCCAGAACAAGATGAACGTTTTGGTTTTGAATTTGGCCGTCCGCCTAATGCTTATAACCGGTTTCCTGAAATTAAAAACCTGGATCCCCGCTTTCAACAGGGCCCGCCTTCAATGCCTTCACAAAGCGAGAAAAAAAACGTAACCGAATTTTATATCCTTCGACATCCCAATACCGACTATACTTTGTTTATTGCTTTGAGTACAATGGAAAGCAATATCCTATACCCATTTATATCCTGGAGAAAAAATGCGTTTTTATTGACCCTGGGCATCACCTTTGTTTTTTTGGGCATTGCGTTCTTATGGATGAGAAGACAATCCAAAGAACTGAGAAGTATTACCCAATCTATGGTGCGTTTTTCGAAAGATTACTCCGGCGATAAATTACTGATCAATAATACGGATGAAATCGGTGAACTGGCGAATGCTTTTTCTACTATGGCCTCCGTGATCCGATCCAATGTGAGCGAACTGGAGCGTTCGAGGGAAACAGCGGTCAAAGCCAATCAATCCAAAGAAGAATTTCTCGAAAACATGAGTCATGAGATCCGCAATCCGCTTCAAAGCATACTCGGTATGACCAACATACTCGAACAAAACAATCCCAGAGCAGATCAAAAAGCGGTGATCAAAACCATTCAATTCAGTTCCAATCAATTGTTGTCCCTGGTCAATGACATCCTCGATTATTCTAAAATCAGGATAGGCGAAATCCAACTGCAAACCGCTGAATCCAACCTTGCTGACCTGCTCACTGATATTGTCCGCAGTCATCAATTTCTGGCACAATCCAAAAACATTGTCCTGGAATCGATGATTCCCCGGGAATTAACGGACTATACTTTTCGTGTGGACGAACTGCGGTTGAGTCAGGTACTCAATAATCTAATCGTGAACGCTATTAAATTTACACCTTCCGGTGGCCGGGTTATAGTAGCTGTGAATGCCAAAATTCAATTGCCACAAGCTACCCTGGATTTCACGGTGACTGATGATGGCATCGGGATCGGGCCCGGTGAAGTACAAAAAATTATCAATCGGTATTACAGCGGCCCTACGGAAATGAACTCCAATCTTTCCGGGGCAGGACTTGGACTACCGATAGTGACCCAATTATTAAAATTATTTCATTCGGAATTAAAAGTCAATTCGGAATTAAATAAAGGATCCAGTTTTTCGTTTACCCTTTCCCTGCCTTGTACTATTAAACAAGCTGCATCAATAAACCACCCGGAGGCCAAAAGGCAGATCCCGTCTTCAATTCAAACCGTTTTGTGTCTGGATGATGATCCTCAAATCCTCTATTTTTTCAAACAAGCCTTTACTCACCTTGGCCCGGGGCTCACTTGTATAGCTGATGAAGCGGAACTGAATGACCTTCCACCACAGGTGACCTTTGACCTGATCCTGGCCGATTTTTTGGTCAAAAACTCAACGACCGCCCAATTATTGAACCGCCTGGCCAATCATAAAAAAAGAGAGGGCTTATTATTGATCTTCAGCGGTATTGATCCTTTATTGAAGTTCAGCGAATCAGATCGTATCCTGATCGATGGATTCCTGCAAAAGCCAATGAGTGCTGCCCTGCTGTTTAATCAAATCCAGAAGCTCTGGTATGTTAAACATTGCCCCCAGCCCCAGATGCACGATTTTTATTCTGATTATGATTTTGACCAGACCCTTGTCGGACATGCTCTCCGAATCCTGATCGATGAATGGAAGATCATGAAAACCGTGTTGCTGCAATCTTCACGGGAGATGGACAAAGAGCGATTTAACCAGGTTTTTCATAAAATCATCACAACGATACGCCGGTTTCAACTCGCTTATCTGCTGGAATCACTTGAAAGAATACAACAAAACCTAGATCAGGACATAGCAGTCTCCATGGAGGACGATACCACACTGGAACTTATGCTGGACCGGATCCAGCATTATTTTGAAAAACAATTAACTACCCTGCCAGCTGAAATCACAAAGTATTGAGGCTTGATTCCAGGTCGTCCTTGTATTTTTCTCCGATTGGGATTTTTCTGTCCCGGATGGATATCTCATCCGCGGTGATAAAGTCAATCTTCTCCATATTGATGATGTAAGAGCGATGTACCCTCTTAAAGGAACGGGGCAATTTGGACTCCAGGTCTTTAAGCGTATAGAGGGAAAGAGTCTGTGAATCCGGCAGCACAAAAGAGACATAATTATCCTCCGACTTGATGTACAAGACTTCACTCAATTTTATCCGAACATTTTTAATGCCATCCTTGGTAAAAATCGTATCCTGGGAAGAAGGGACTTGTTCTGGTTCCGGGACATACCCCGCAATGACCCTTTGCAGGGCTTTTAAAAACCGGTCATAAGAAAGCGGTTTGGGAAGATAATCGACTACATCGGTGTATTCATAACTCCTGACTGCAAACTCGGGGTTGGAGGTCACCATAATTACAGGCACCTTACTTTTTTTTAATTCTAAAAAAGCCTGGCCGTTCATATCGGGGAGGTTGTAATCCAGAAAGATTAAATTGATTTCACCACCTGCCATCAGGCGCAGGCCGTCCGAAGCAGTGGCAGATAAAATGCAATAATCCACCAGTCCGGACTTGGTACAAAAATGTTTGATCAGATCACCGATTAGCGGATCATCATCGATCACCAGGCTCCTGAATCCCATTTTAAACATTTAGACTGTTTAATTATTAATGTCGCTCCGATTTTCACCCAAAAAAAAGCCCGTTTTATACCTTGAAATGGATGATTCGTGTAAAAACCCATATCCGGCTTATTCCTTGATTAGTTTTGTCGTTCTTAACCCTGAGATGAATACAATTACTGCAATAAGATCGACCGGCGATAGGCACACACAAATATGTATCATTTCCGGAAATATTTCACCATGGACTTATAACATTCCGGTGTCCAGTGGTTTGACTACCTATCAAGTAGTCCATTCATCGCATACATTTTTTAAGAATATTTATAAATTTTTGAATAGTTGTTTGTGGGGGTGGGAAACCAATCTGTCTTTTTCCCCTATTTTTTTCATTGGCCTCTTCCGACTTGTGTTCAATTAAACGCTCTTTCACTGATTTAATTCATCCAACTTAACCTATCATTTATTTATGTCCAGATATTATTTACCCTTGTTTTTAATGATGGGCATGCTCATAGGGCTCCAAAATAGTGTCCCGGCACAGATGCCCAATGATGCCATATACATGAATAAAAATACGATCTGCGTCATGGCCGCTTATGGTCAGAACAGTTGGGATGAATATTGGGAAAATACCCTAAAAAGAGAAAATTTAAATATAGGGACCAATACCACCCAGATGTACATGGTGATGGTAGCGGCAGGTATTACTGATAAATTAAACCTGCTGGCAGGTTTGCCTTATGTCCAGACCAAAAACTCCGCCGGTAATTTATTGGGTCAAAAAGGCCTGCAGGATCTTTCTGCTACCTTAAAGTATAAATTCTTTGAGAACCATGGTTTGTCCCTGCACGGGGCATTGGGTGGATCCATCCCGATGAGCAATTACATCCCTGATTTTTTACCCATGTCCATTGGGATAGGTTCAACCACTTTAACAGGAAGAATTATTGCTAATTACAAACACCACAGCGGTATTTACATTACTCTTCATGGGGGGTATACAGGTCGGAACAATATCAATATTGATCGCGATACCTATCAGGCATATGACCGGGTTTATAATACCAGTGAAGTAGCAATTCCCAATACCGCTGACGGAGGAATCAACCTGGGATACCTAAAAAATGGAATTCAGGCAACCTTATTTATGGAAAAATTTGATTGTATAGGCGGCGATGCTATCCGCAGAAACGATATGCCTTTTCCCACAAACAATATGGTCAGCAATAATGTCGGTGCCTTTCTTAAATATCAGCCTTCGCATTTTGGGATCAATGGCCGGATCGCATATGTGACTAGTGGTCAAAATGTTGGTCAGGCCCTGAGTTTTATGGCTGGTATCCTTTATCAATTCAGCATCAAAGGAGAATCCGTAGGTGTAAGCAATTAAATTTTAAAGAGAAACCTTTGTCAATTTCAAAAAAAATGAAAAAGAATCATACCATACTCCATAGTATATTGATTGCAGGATTTCTGATTTTGTCCTGTAATAAAGAAATCCAGGATTCAAGTGCAGTAGCCTATCTCCCCAGCAACCTGGACAATAATGCAGGGACGTGGAAACCCTATATCCTTGCCAACACCAGTGAAGTGGCGGTAGCTGACCCTAAACCGGTATCTGACCCTGAATATTTAAAAGAGTTGGATTCTCTTAAAAATTTTATAGCACCGAGGGTTTCCCCTGAAAACAAAGCGGCCATTAAGTATTGGGGAGCCGGAGCAGTCTACCGCTGGAATGAAATTGCCCGGGAGCTGGCTGCAAAGTACAATTTACCACCAGCTTCCAATGCAGAAGGGAAATATCCGGCTCCGGATGCAGCTAACCCGCTGGCTGATCCAAAATTTCCATTTGCCAACCCACCCTACACAGCGCGAGCATTGGCTTACCTGTGTGTTGCACAATACGATGCTTTGATCACTGCATGGAATTACAAATTCAAATTCAATCGAAAAGCACCCTATAAGAACGACCTCTCTATTCAACCATTATTGCCCCCCACCGACCTGCCCTCTTATCCTTCCGAAGCTGCTGTAGTAGCTGCTGCATCATATACTGTTCTCATCGCGATGTTCCCCGGAGAGGTACCCTACCTGGATAGTAAACTCGCTGAGTGTAAAAACGCCAGCGTATGGGCAGCAATGAATACACCCAGTGACATTTCAGCCGGTGATGCCCTTGGTAAAGCGGTTGCCGCCAAAGTGATGACCAAGGCTAAAACGGATGGCATGGCTGCAGCCAACAACCAGACCTTAACTACAGGAATGATTGAAGCCGCGAAAGGAAGGGGAATTCAAAATCCCTGGTTAAGTCAGGAAGCTCCTTTACGTCCTCCCATGTTGCCCAACTATGGTGCAGTATTAACCTGGAATTTTGATAAAGCTGCTTTGGTTTCTATGAGGCCTCCCATTCCATATGTCGTTGGATCTCCAGAATTTGAAAAAGATTTAAATGAATTGAGTTACATCCAAAAAAACCAAACACGTGAACAGGCCAGAATTGCCAACTTTTGGTCAGATGGCATCGGGACACCAACCCCTCCAGCTCACTGGCATCGAATTGCCGCCAATGCAGGAATTGACTCCAAATTCAGTGAAGTTCGTATGGCTCGGACCTTAGCGCTGCTAGGAACTACTGAAATGGATGCCGGTGTAGCCTGTTGGGATACCAAATTTTATTATTATACTCCGAGACCTCAACAGTTTGGTCTAAAGACTTCAATTGGTTTACCCAATTTTCCATCCTATACATCCGGACATGCGACTTTTTCCTCGGCTGCCGCAACAATTTTGGGGTATTTATTTCCAGACCAGGCAACTGAATTTATAAGACTTGCAAATGAAATAAATGAATCGAGAATATTTGGTCTCATCCATTATCGAATAGATTGTGAAATGGGTTTTGAGCACGGAAAAAAAATTGGAATTCATGCGATCGCACGTGGTAAAACCGATGGATCAGGCCAATAAGAGGATAATCAATTGATTACATGTTTAAACGTAAATGATATGAAAAAACAATTTTTTACCCTGGTTTTTTTCGTTACCCTGACCACGTGGGTTGGTTTTGATTTCTTAAACGCACAGGGTTGTATCGCTGTCAGACATATGTCCTGTGCCACCGGCGGGATTAATAATACCAATACAGCTCTGACCAAAGGCCAAATCCAATTCACTGCAGGCTACCGTTACCTTCATTCCTATAAACATTTTATAGGTACGGTGGAACAAAAACACCGTGTCGAAGAAGGCACTGAGGTCATCAACACAGCCCATTCTTTTGATTTTGGTTTTAGTTATGCCCTATCTGGCAGGTTGAGCCTGGCAATAAATCTTCCTTATAATGACAATGCCCGTTCATCACTTTATGAACATTACGGCAACTCCTCCGAAGCCAATCCGGGTCATCAAAGATTTTTTACTTATTCCAGTGGCATCGGTGACCTTCGGGTGTCAGCTACTTATTGGATGCTCGATCCGATGAAAAGTACTAAGGGCAATTTTGCTTTAGGCATAGGCATCAAAGCACCGACTGGTAATCCGAACGCACAAGACAATTTCCATCGACTGGATAAAAATAAAAAGGAATACATCCAATATAAATCGGTAGATCAATCCATGCAACTGGGTGACGGAAGCTGGGGAGCCAATGTCGAAATCCAGGGTTATCATTCCGTGTTCAATAACGCTTCTGTTTATTATAACGGGTTCTATCTTTTTAGCCCCAGGAACATCAACCCATTGACTAATTTTTCAGTACCAGATCAATTTGCCGGACGACTTGGATTAAATTATTCGTTATTACCCAAACAAGGCATAGCGGTGAGCCTGGGCGGAAGGATCGAAGGGTTGCCTGCAATTGACCTGATTGGTAAGAGCGAAGGTTCCCGAAGACCGGGTTACATCGTATCGGTTGAACCCGGCATTTTCTGGATGACCGCTCATCATACCTTTGCTTTTAATCTTCCGGTAGCTGTTCATCGCAACCGGATCAAATCCTGGCCGGATCGTCAGGACCCATTTGGCCTGAGGCACGGTGATGCAGCATTTGCAGATTACTTACTTTCTGCAACCTACAGCTACCGGTTTTAGGTTTTTACTATAAGATTTTCAAATACAAATTAGTTTTCATACTTTGACACGATATGTAGCAGCTTTGAAGAATACTAAGGCTGCAACATTAACTGTCAGCAAAGGTTGATGCTAAATAAACTGATAGGAGATGAAACTTTTTTTTTGGATCGGGGTGATCGGAATAATTCTTTTTGAAATCGCCAATGTTTATTTCATCATGCCTCTGCCGGGAAGCCAGCAAATAGACAGCATTGATCTGGCTTATTTTTTGTACCAATGGAGGTGGGCATTCCGTATTCTGTTTGCCGGCATGATGGTCTGGGGTTGGTCAACAAGCAACTGGAAAAGAAAAAGGCTGGTCATTCTGCCCTTGTCAGTGATAGCGGTCGTGTTATATATGGCCAATTTTTATATGGCTGCTGATCATATGTTTTATCAACCCAACCAGGTTGCCATGGTGGATACCCGGACCAATCTGGTCGATTCCAATCGATTGGTGATCGGAGTTGTTCAAAACGGAGAAGCAAGCGCTTATCCTATACGGTTTCTGGGCTACCATCATCAGGTACTGGATACGCTCGGGGGTAAACCCATGATGATCACTTATTGCACGGTATGTAGGACCGGCAGGGTTTTCGAGCCCCTGGTGAATAGCAAACCAGAAGTATTCCGTCTGGTGGGCATGGATCATTTTAATGCCATGTTTGAAGACGCGACTACCGGGAGCTGGTGGAGACAGGTCAATGGAGAAGCCATCTCCGGGCCACTCAAAGGACAGCGTTTACCGGAAGTGTTCAGTTTACAATCCTCCCTGGGAGAATGGATAAAATTATACCCCAATACCTTGATTATGCAGGCAGACAGCAGCTTTATTGAAGAGTATGGCAAATCCACTGATTATGAAACCGGCACAAGCAGGAGGTCTTTAACCGGTACAGACAGCCTTTCCTGGAAACCAAAAAGCTGGGTCGTTGGCGTAAAAACAGTTCTGGCAAATAAAGCCTATGACTGGAACCGGTTAAAAACAGAACGCCTTATCCATGATGAAATACAAGGAATACCGGTGTTGATTGTAATGGCCAGGGATACCGCCGGTTTTTTTGCATTTCAGCGACCGGATGCCCAGGCTCAATTTACCCTGGATAGTGCCGGTTTGACTTATAACAATTACCATTTCACGATTCAGGGTGTAGGAATCGATACCACATTTTCTTTAAAACCATTAAAGGCTTATCAGGAGTTTTGGCACAGTTGGCAGACCTTTAATCCTAATACCTTGAAATAAGGTTCAGTTAATCAATTTTTACAGGCTTTGAAGAATATATTTTTCTGATTGGATTACCTCTCTATTTTGTCTATCCATCAGGTTTGACTAATTTCCCTGCATGCCATTGATAGAGTTGGAAAACTGCAGTTTTGTACACAACCATCTTTTGATTTTCGCCGGGTTTACCTGGAAATTGAATCCTGGTGAACAATGGTTGGTCACCGGTGATAGTGGGTCTGGAAAGACTTCATTTTTTGAAGCCCTGAATGGCAAATACAGATTGGCGGAAGGTCACTTTAAATTTAAGGGTCAATCCGGTCAGGAAGCCATTAATTTATGGAGGTTTAAAACGGCAGCAGTTTATTTTAAGAATACCGTGATGAATACCGCAACAAATTATTATCAGCAACGGTATAATAGTCAGGATGCGGATGATACCTTAACGGTGCGCCGGTTTATATTTGGGGATTCAATGGTTGATGAAGGCGCATACCACTCGATATTGGAAGCCTTTCATACTTCCATTCCCCTGGATAAAGAATTGATTAAACTCTCTAATGGGGAAAATCGAAAAATTCTCATTGCGAGAGCGCTGCTGAGTAAACCTGAAATTCTGATCCTCGACAATCCATACACCGGCCTGGACAAATCTTCCAGGAATGACCTGAATACACTGATCGACCAATTGATAAAATCCGGTTTGATTGTTCTTTTATCCAGTAAACAAACTTTGGTTCCATCCTGTTTCACGCAGGTCCTGATGCTGGAAAACCGGAAAATAAAATATGCAGGTCCTGTTGCAGACTTTCCCGTTTCTACTCCGCCAATATCCATGGTTTCGTTCCCGGTTAGTTTTGAAAATCCGGTTCAAAACGATTTTGATATTGCCGTACAACTAAACCAGGTGACCGTCCGGTATGAAGAAAAAATTTTACTCGATCGTTTAAATCTAACGATACGGCGCGGTGAAAAATGGGCTATTCAAGGCCCCAATGGTGCAGGCAAGACGCTGGTCGCCAGCCTGATCTATGCGGATCATCCACAATCCTATGTCAACGATATTGTATTGTTTGACCAACGCAGGGGTAAAGGAGAAAGCATCTGGATGATAAAAGAAAAAACAGGATTCCTGTCCCCGGAATTTCATTTTTATTTTGATGAAAACCAAACTGCATTTGAAGTAGCGCTGAGTGGATTGAAGGATAATCCATATCGCCCCGGCACCATCACGGGGGCTACAAAAGATTTAGCTCGGTCCCTTTTTGAATTTTATAAAATAGAACATCTATCTGACCTACCCATGTATGCTTTATCGTCCGGCTTTCAGCGACTGGTTTTATTTATCCGGGTCATTGTTAAAAACCCACCATTTTTATTATTGGATGAACCTTTCCATAATTTTGATCAAGAGACCATACAACGATCAAAACATTTATTGGATGAATTTTGCAAAGAACGGACCATGGTGTTTATCACCCATGATGAGAAAGAAATACCTTCTTGTGTCACCAGGCGGTTCATTATGAATAAAATTGAGCCGGGTTGAGAGTGGTGTTGGTTACGGTGGTTACGGTGGTTACTTTAGGCGTGGTTACTTTAGGCGTGGTTACTTTAGGCGTCCTCGCCTAAAGTGGTGGTGGTTACCGTGGTTACGTGGTGGTTGCTTTAGGCGTCCTCGCCTAAAGTGGTGGTGGTTGCTTTAGGCGTGGTTGCTTTAGGCGTGGTTGCTTTAGGCGTCCTCGCCTAAAGTGGTGGTGGTTACCGTGGTTACTTTAGGCGTCCTCGCCTAAAGTGGAGGTGGTTGCTTTAGGCATCCTCGCCTAAAGTTGTTTCGTCCTCACCTAAAGCCGGAAAGTCGACCAATTACCACAACGACAAAAAACTATACATAGATTCACCTTTCTCATAAGACGCATAAGAGCAATAGGGATAGTCTGCATTATACTTAACTAATCCTGCCCTTCTGGGGTTATCATGGATGTAGTTCATTTTCTGTGATACAAATTTAGGACTGGTAATTTCCACACTTAAAGACGGGGATTTCCAGATTTGAAACTTTCGATCGAATTTATTTACCAGAAAATGTGGTTTAGTAGAATCATTCAGTTTCAATAAAATCCGCTTAGCGGTAAAACTGAGAAAACTATGTTTTATTTTTTCATTGGTAAATGGATTCAACACCTGGTAGAACAGGTGCACGTGATTGGGCATAATTACAAATGCATAAACAACCCATCTAGAATCATTTGAAAGAAATTTCATTGTTTCCAGGATAATTTCAATGAATATTATCTCATTAAATAGATTTTGCCAACGATAAACGGTGAACGTAGAATAATAAATGTCGCGATAGGTTACAAAAGGCAAGCCTCAAAAATATTTCTATTCCGGTTTCAAAGAATACAAATACTTAAGCCATTATGCGCTATTTCAGGGCAACCAGGCTTTAGGGCTTTAGGCGGAGACGCCTAAAGTAACCGTAACCGCTTTAGGCGGAGACGCCTAAAGTAACCGTCCTACTTCATCCCAGCCAAAAACTCCACCACATCCCTCATTTCCCTCACCGACATTTTATCCGTCATGACCGGCATGCTGGAGGGAATATTTTTTCTTTTTTCAATCCGGTCTACGGGTATCCGGAGTGGTTCTGCATCCGAGGTTATCAGGGTAAGTTCTTTATCAGTTTCTTTTTCGAGTTTACCAAATACTTCACTGCCATCCTTAAGGGTCAAGGCGACCACCCCATATCCGGGAGCCAGCCTGAACGTGGGTTCCAACATGGACTGAAGGATCTGTTCACGGGACAGTAGGCTGCCAATATGGGATAAATCTGGTCCGACATTGCTGCCAGCTCCATTTACAGAATGGCATTTGATGCATTGACCCGAAGTGCTTTCATTAAAGTACCGATACCCAGCTCGGCCATTACCTCCTTGCAAGGCCATCGCATAATGAGTCAAAGGATCATCACCCTCCTGAATGGCTTTAAGTCTATCTTTTAATGACGCAGACTTACTGGCTTCGACCGCTTCATTCAACTCAAGGGTGAGGTCCGCTGGAAGTTTTTTAGCTGCAAGGTCATCGATGAGTTTGTTTAAAATGGGTTCAGTTTTTGACAAGGGCAATTTGCCCAGGACCTCCATCAGTCGTTGTTGTTCCCTGGGGCTGCCTTTGGCCATAAATTCTTTTACTGTTTGAGCCAACAAAACTTCTGATATCTCAATTTTATCCAATAACCCCAATGAAGCAGCCCTGACTTTAGGGCTTTTATCTTTCATCCCAGTCGCAATAACTTTATCTAGTGGTGAAAATTTAAGTTGATTCAATGCATTCAGTGCAGCTACTCTTACATCAGCCGAATCATTTTTAGTGAATAATTGTTCGAGATCCGGCGCATAATCCATAAGATTAAGTTCTGCAATCAACCGGGTGCTTGCCATCAGGACATCCGGGTCTTTGGATGACATCAATGATTTAAGAACGGGTAGGATTTTCCTTTTTACCATCTCGGGGTCTCTTTTAAATTCACCCCTGTAGCGGCCGTCGACACGGTCCAATACACTTGGATCAGCCCAGGAACCAATGGTAGACATTGCTTCTGCCCTTAGGGAATTGTCCACATCCTTTCTTTGTGCAAAAGCAATCAGCATATCCAATTGAGCCGGCTCACCGACTCTCAAACAAGCATTGATGGCGCGGCGAATAAGCGGTTCTGATTTAAATTTAGTCTGGTTGACCAGACTAGCCAGGTCGATCAAGGCAGCAGGGATCGATTCATCATCATTGATTGCCCTGGCCGCTTCCGTCACAATGAATTCTTCGGGGTCCTGCAGATAAACTTTTATTTCAGGACTTTTGAGCCGTCTCAACGCTAAAACACCGCCGATCCGCGCAGACCGGGATGTATGGGTAGATAATTTAGCCAGGTAGTCTACATTGCCCAACCGGGAAAGGGCCAATATGGCAGCATGTCTCAGGTAGACATCATTGTCCGCATTGTTTATCAATAGTTGGACGAGGTCGTCTTGTGCGGGCTGATGTTTTAACCTTCCAATAGCCTGGGCTGCAAAAAAACTTTTTCTGGGATTGATATGGCCCAAAGCGGCTTGTATCACATTTCCTGCCGATGTTACCTTCCGGTCCCCTAAGACCTTAATGGCCTGGGCGCCTATTTCTTCATCCGCGTCTGTGATCGCTGCGATAAGCTCAACAGCGTATTTTCCATCCTGGTCAATGAGTTGTCCGATACCCCAGATTCCGTGGATACGGGCCAATTGGTTATCCCGTTGGACAATTGCTTTTTTAAACACAGCATATCCCTGGTCTCCACGACGTGCCAATTCAAATTGCGCTTTATTGCGAACCCTCATGTCACTGTACTTCAGCAATTCAAATAATTGATCCGTAGTCTGACTTTGGTATTTTAATTTTATCAATCGCTCGGTTTCTGTCCGCTCAGCTTTGAGATCATTCTTATCCGCAGCTACGTCGATTTTCCAAACCCTTCCATAATTTTTGGTATTCCATCCATTGACCCAATCTGCTGCATACAAGGCACCATCGTTGCCAAACCGGATTCCGGTGGGTAATATGCCACTGACCATATCGAGATCCGATTTGAGTTCAAAGGAAGCGCCTTTGGGTTTAAGGTCAAACGCCCAGATATGTGATGAAGCAGGGTTCCCCACAAACTCCACCAGGAAGAATTTATTTAACCAATCCTTCCCTAAGGCGGTACCCGGATTATAAACCATCCCGGTAGGTCCGTTATGAAAGTTTTGTATCGGAGGTATGATATAGGCAGCCTGGCCGTCCCATCTGGGAACAGACAACCTTTCATCCATCCATACTTTATAGGTATTATTTTTAGGGTCCGTATATTTTCCATATTGCCAATTGGACCGCCAGCCTGCATCAGAACCTTCAACGATATGGACCAGGCGCTCACTTTCACCCCGATGGTCCCCGTCATTATCTGAAGAGATTAGGTTGCCATATTCATCAAAAACAAATTCATGGGTATTTCGCAGCCCGGATGCATATACTTCAAAATGGCTTCCATCCGGGTCACTGCGCAGGATCATCCCTTCATTGGGATGATGATACTTGTTGCCTTGCAGGTCCGTAATACTCGCCCCGATATCCCCTATGTTCCAATATATTTTACCGTCCGGTCCTTCAATCACCCCGGACATATTGTGTCCGCTGAATCCGATATGCACTGAATACCCGGTTGAGATAGACGTTTTTTTATCCATAATGCCGCCTCCGTCGGTATCTTCCATATGCCACAGATCAGGTCCCACGGCCAAGAACATATCCTTTTCCCTGACCAATATACCTCCGGCGATATCCGTGATCTCGTCGTGAAAATCATCGACAACCCGGGTAGATACTTCGGCCAGTCCGTCTTTGTTTTTGTCTTCCAGCCTCCACACTTCTTCCTTTTCAACTGCGAGGTCCCTCCAGTCGTGGATACTGTCCTGGTTGAGGTCAGTCAGCCATTTATTTTCTTCGGATTTTTCAGGGGCAAACGTCTTATGGAGGAAAGCCCTTCGTTCTTCCGGTGTTTGTAAGGCTATGGATTCGGTCATCCAATGAGGATAACCACGGATGTCAAATTCTGAGTTTTTCTGCCGATTGGTCCTGGTCAGGTAAATGTAGTCATGGACATCAATATCCATAGCTACCGGATCCGGGGCGAGTGAATCGGTTGCCCAGACTGAAATCTGTAAGCCATCCGCTAATTTAATGGCTGTTTGAGCTAAGATATCGTTTGCCATTTTACGGGCAGACGCCGAATCCTGGGTGATGGTGAGCAGATTAAGCTCAGACTTGCCCAAGGGTTTGTTGCAGGCTTTGAATAAAATCGCTGAAATAAATATCAGTAGGCAGAATCTGAACCGGTTGGTCATGAAATGGTAAATTTTAAAGAGGTCAAAATTAATAAACAAGGGGGTCTCCTCCTTGAATTTTTAATATAATAGTTCAAAATTAGCATAAAACTAACTCCCCATGAGGAAGCTCACACCGTGTGTATGACAAATTGCAGGTTTTGGGATTTTTTTACAAGACCTGGAAGCCCGCCTGTCGGCGGACAGGGTTTGAAACCTCATTAAACCACCTAAAAGCCCTGTCCGACATGGCCAGGCGGGCTTCCAGGTCTCGTTATATTCAAATTCTTTAAACCTGTAATTTGGCATACACCCCACACACCTGGGCACTCTTATTTTAGTGAACATGCTAAAACCTCTGCGCAGTCAGTATTTTTTCTGGTATTCATATTAAAACATAAGTTTCCAATCATCTCCTCAGGATTCAATTTCATACATTTGAAATTTTTGGCCTGGCCGTCCCCATTGGATTAACTGTTTTCAGCGTATTTCTTTTTTTAAATTTCTTACCTTAGTTATAACAAAACCTGAACTATGAAAAAAGTACTAAAATGGATCGGAATCGGATTGGGTGTTGTGCTTTTATTATTAGCCATCACTACTTTCTATTTCAAATCAAAATTTGAAAATTTGGCCGACCGCAAATTGGATCCAAAAGTTACCCTTTTTGATATTCCTTCAGACAGTGTCTCCATAGAAAGAGGTAAATTGTTAGCTGTCGGCTGTAGAAATTGTCATGGAAATGATTACGCAGGTAGTGATTTTTTTAATGACCCTGGCATAGGATACCTCTCCAGTCCGAATCTCACTCCCGCTCCGGGAAGCGCCACTGAAAAATACAGCGTCGAGGATTGGGTGCGCACCTTGAGACATGCGGTAAATCCATTGGGAAAACCCGTATTTGTAATGCCTTCAGAATCAATTGGCCTGGCCAGTGACCAGGACCTGGGCTCTATCATTGCTTATTTAAAGACCTTAACTCCGGTGACTAAACCGCTTGGCCCTACGTCATTTACTTTTTTTGCAAAAGTCATGGCTGGTGCCGGCATGTTTGGCAATCTCTACCCCTATGATATTATTAAGCATGACGAAGTCCATAGGATCCAATCTCCTCCCAAATCAACGCAGCCGGATTACGGAGCCTATTTAGCACGTTATCATGCCTGTAAATATTGTCACGGGGAATCAATGAATGGTGGCATCCCCGGTGATCCGTTATCTCCCCCTGCATCAAACATTACCACCGGAGGGAATCTGGGCAACTGGTCCCTGGACCAGTTTAGAGAAACCATGCGTTCCGGTAAAACGCCTGAAGGTAAAATGATGGACGCAAAATTTATGCCCTGGCCGGGGATAGGTGCCCATGATGATGAGGAACTGGAAGCGGTGTTCAATTATATAAAGTCGTTGCCTGGTTTACCTAATTCTGCTGTTTAAGATAAAAAATTAAAAGAAATGAAATAGGGACTCCACGACGCTGGTTGCCTGGATAAATTTGGGATCCTGTCTCCATAAAAGTGAAAACCAGTTAAAGTAAAAAATAGGTTTTAAAAGAATATCAATAATCTCAAAATATTATTTACCTGGTAAAACAGGTACCCTTCAAGAAGTGGAAATCTGGCATTGTGATGCAGAAGGCAAATACAGTGGTTATCCGGAAGATTTGGCGCACAATATTTTTGGTACCATAAAACTCACCGGCATGAAAGACGGGAATGTCAAGCCCACGACAGATGCCCGCTACCTTCGTGGAGTTCAATCTTCAGATGAAAATAGAAACTTAAAATTTATTACTATGTTTCCAGGATGGTATGACCCGCTAAGCCCACATGTCCATTTTAAAATTTTAATTGAGGATAAAGAATGTTTGACTTCCCAATTTTATTTTGAGACTGAATTTCAGGATAAAATATTTATTTCTTATGCACCTTATTCAACCTATGGCAAGAGTCCTTACAATATTTCTAACGACGGGGTTTTACGTGGAGAAAAAAAAATGGAGGGGTTACTTTTAAAACCGGTCTTGAGCGAGGAAGGACCATTGGAAGTATCGGTTAAAATCGGTATAAAGCTGGCTTGATTTGAACAGCAGCTTAGCCCTCCGGTATGAATTCTCAGAATAAATAAAGTACTTTTTTCGCTTTAATCCAGGTCTCCTATTTTACTCGTTGTATATGAAAATCAGATAAAAAAAGCTTAAATGCCTGGGTTTAATTTCCGGAGTATTCCTCATTTTATTTTGGGGATTGGAATATATATTTAGCCTTTTGCCAGGATTGTACCTTCGATAGGAATAATAATACTACTACAATAGAGGAACTAAATTGCCTCTTTCCTCCTTATAACAATAGCCAATATCCATTCAACATCAGGGTCCCTGGATCCATTAAACTCCTATAATGAAATATTTATTCCTTTTACTTATTGGCTTTTCTTTATTCCTAACGGCTTGTTCTTCGACTGGTATGGCTGGCGGAAGCTGGAAATTGCTGGGCGAACAAAATGTCAATTTACTTATTGACAAGGACGTGATCGAATTGGGAAACAATCAGGATGAATTCCGTCAAATCCGATTAATCGCACCCGATGGACCAGTAAACGTCCAGGATATGAAAATCCATTTCGACAATGGAAGTGTCCAGGATGTTCCATTAAATGCCATCCTCAAATCAGGCCAACAAAGCAGGGTAATCCGGCTGGACGGCGGATTAAGGCGAGTGGATAAAATTATTTTTTGGTACAATACTGTAGGATTATTCAGTGGTAAGTCTAGAATCGCGGTTTGGGCATCTAAATAGTACAACTTAAACGAATCCTACAGCGGTATTCAAACCTGTAATGAGCCCCTTAAGGTTCAACGAATACTTGCCAGGGCCCTGGAGTCAACTTAAATCTATTTTCTCAACCTGACTCAAAAACAACATAAAGGGGAGGTTGGCTTAAGCCTTAACTTACCTATATAATTCACCATGTGGTAAATAATCTATAAGTCTATTCTATGAATTGGTCCCGGTCTGGCCTTGGGGTGGCTGGAAATGTCTAATAGCTTAATGTTAAATGAATAGGAATTATCATGCATTCACTGGGACCCAATCCGTAGGGCACTAACTCACAGGTGACTGCATCCATTGAAGCAACTAATATCAATTTAATGCTACCCCTGAATGTCGTGCCGGCCGGAACAATGGCAGACATCTCCAGTTTAAATTGCTGAACCCCTTTTGAGGCTATGGCCTTGGCCCAACCGTTTTTAACCTGTTCTACTCCTCTAAATATCATAAACTCATTAGCCACTTTTACCGTCGCCCAATTGACAAAAGTAAAAGGCAAATCATGTTTTAGAAGAGATGCCCCTTCGGCTCCCCAGCCCTGACCGAGCTTGAAATGTAGATTATTAAGTGAGGTTGCGGTATTATTTGCCGCAAGCGAAACAGACAATTGCAGCGTTTCAATTTGCATGTTTTCAATAGTAGCATCCTTAGCATCAATATTATCGGTAACGGCATTGATAAAATCCTTGCTATCGAATATAAATTCCTTTTTAATTTCTCCAGATTGGTCAAAGGCTTTCATATCGTCAAGATTGACATTTATATGTCTCCTCATTTCGGCGTGATTAAAACACCGCTCGCAACCACACATTACCAAAATTGAAATCAAACTTAAAAGAATAATTTTATTCATGACAAGTAATAATTAAAATTTAAAATTTAAATCCTAATGCAAATGAGCCGATCACCGGTTCGTATCCTGTAGCCTGCAATTGTAATTGCAAGAAGCCTAAACTTAATCCAATACCTAGTCCAAAGAATAATGGATTATCACTTTTCAAATCGAAGTTTACCTGATCAAATGTTTCTCCATTATAATGTTTGTATCCCCCCTTTAAGTTACCCGATTGATAGCCTGCGATGGCGAAATAATGCCAACGTTTATTTTGCTGGCCAAAGGTAACCGATCCATTAAAAGTGCCCAGGTCGAGATAGTTACCGACCTTTACTTTCTGATACATCCCGCCTACTGATAAATGCCAGCTCGTGTCAGAAAGGAAATACCTGCCAATATCATGTCTCAACCCACCTCCCCATAAATTAATCTTGCCAAGATCATCTTTTGTATCGTAAGCAAAAAACCGGGCTACAAGTTCAGTTCCACTCCAGGCCAACGCAAGCTGTGGAACAGCCAGAGTTAAATACTCTACGCCAAAACCGGCCGGGAAAGTAGCGGCTGTGCCATTAATACCTGCTACCGTTTTGGATGCCCTGGGGCCCAGGAGGGTAGGAGCCGATACGATCTGAACAGGGAGAAAACCTTGCGGTGTAGTAGCATCAAAATACTTTAATTTATCACTCAAAATAAAAGAAGCGGTGCCGATAATGTGAAAATAAACCCTGAAATTGGTATCAATACGCGTATGCATGACTTGGCCCGTGTTGAATGCAGAAGTCAATACTGAGGCTATTGGCTGAATATAACCATTTTTATTCGACCCGGAATAAGAACCGATATAACTGTCAACTTGAGCTTTGGATATAAGTGCAGGTAAAACAAAAACAACGGCTAAGATCAAACGGAAGACAATCGGGTATCGTGAATTTTTATATTTCATATTATTAAATTTACAGAAATACAAAGATTGAATTACTTTTTTTTTTAGACAATCCCCTTTAGAGGGTATTTTTTCCATCTCCGGTTTTGGACATGGACTGTAAGGACAATACTATTTACCCATCCCTCCGACAATTAATCATGCAAATCCATCAATCGGAGCCATAACTGATCGTTCAGCTTGTTACCAGGTTGTTTTACTTATCAAACCCATTGATCAGACACTCCCCGCAGCCTGAGCCGGTAAGATTTTAATGATAAAAATTCCGTTATCTTCTTCAATCTATTTTAACCCCCAGGTTTGGTGCAATGTCACTAATTACTAATCACGAACCATTAGCCAATCCCCTCAGGAGGGTATTTTTGTCATATTATTCCCTAATTGTTTGATCCCACTGTCAAAATGTACTTAATTTGAAAGAATAAATAAAACCAATATGAAAAAAGCCAGGGGGTTATTAATTCCGGGCGTACTCACGGCCATACTATTATTCCCATCTTTTTTATCCGCAAATAAAGAGGTAGACTGGGCAAGCCGGCAGATGATACAAAGCCTGGTAACCTGCGAAGATCCAAAGTCGGATATGTCCCTGGAAGCGGTAAAAAATTTATCAGACCACCAATTTAGTAAAGCTGGCATACACCAAAATTTTGGCTTTACCACCTCAGCCTGGTGGTTGAGATTCAACCTGGAAAATACGACAGGGCAGGATGAACGTTGTTTGCTTCGACTGGCCAACGGACACATCCATGACATTCAGTTTTTCCTGGTGGGCGCAGATGAAACGATTAACTACCAAACCGGAAACTATTATTCCAATAACTCAAAGCCCCTTCGGTTTACGGAATACCTATTTCCGCTTGAATTAAAAGCAGGCCGTAACTATACGGTTTATCTCAAACTCGCTAAAAGAGGAGCTGAACTCAGCGCCCCACTTCAAATCCTCTCCAGAGAATATGACTATGCTACCATCTTCAATGGCTGGAACCTGTTATTTGGAGCGACCTTTTTATACATCGCCATACTATTTATTTGCACCTGTATTATTCGGACTCCGGTAATCCTGTTTTATTTTATATATGCCTGTTGCCTTTGCCTGTATATGGCTTCCACAAAAGGGGTTTCTTTTGCTATGTTATGGCCTAACCAACCCTGGATTCAAACCAATGTACTGGAACTGAGTAAACACCTGGCCAATATCTTTTATATCCTGTTTATCATGAAATTTATCGGCTGGAATTCACAGTATCCCCGGATCAATGCTTTTTTGAAAACCTGTATCCTATTATCCGGGTTAAATATTCTGTTCCGGCTGACTTATTCCGTATCGGAAGTGATACCCGACATCCTCATGATGCGATTTGTCCAGCTCACCTCCCTGCTGTTACCAATAGCAGATGCATTTTTAGTTTATTTGTTGTACCAATCCTGGAAAATAACTAAAAAAACAGAAGTGTTTTGGTTGTTATTTATTACTGCCGGGTTGATCATTCCATTGATATTTCTGGTCTCCCTGCATTTTGGCTGGATCCCTGCGCTGGCATTATATCCTAATTTACTGGTGATTATGTTTTTGATTGAGATCATTTGCATCAGTGCAATCATTGTGTACCGTTATTATGAATTGTACAAGAAAGAATTGTATCACCTTAGAGAAATCACCAACTTGAAGAAGAAAGCGGTCGAGAATATTCTTTTGGGTCAGGAAGAAGAAAGAATACGTATAGCTAAAGATCTGCACGACGGTATCAGCCTTTCATTGGCTCATATCCGGATGAGACTTTCTTCATTTGAGGCTCAATTAATTGCAACAAGTCAAAAAACGGTTATCCGTGAACTGCTTGACCAATTGGGTAACACCTCAAAAGAAGTCAGGAGTATTTCACACAACCTGGCCCCGCTTTCTCTACAACACCAGGAGCTGACCAAAGCTATTGAGGAATTGGTTTACCAGATCGAATTGGTAGATGCCAATATGGACATCGAGTTTTATTATCCGGAGGATATCAATAAAAGCCTCAGTCCTATGCACAAACAGAATATCTATCAGATCGTTAAAGAGTTATTTAATAATATCCTGAAATATGCCCAGGCGTCACATATTGAATTGAGATTTTCAAGGGATCAGGACAGTTTTCAACTTGTCATCGAGGATAATGGCAAACCGTATAATCCGGATGCCGGTTTAAATGGACTAGGACTGGCCAGTATCAAATCCCGGGCTACCCTGCTTAATGGATGGTTTACCATTCTGCCCAGACACGGTGGGGGTATGTTGCATCAATTTAAAATCCCGGTATCAGGATAGATTGTTTTCAATGACATACTTGATAATATCGGTATTGGAATGTAAACCCAGCTTTTTAAGGATGTTTTTCCGGTGAGAGTGGACGGTATGTTTACTGATGAAAAGAGTTTGTGCAATCTGCTGCTCCGTATTTCCTTTGACGATCAGGGAAATGATATCCATTTCCCGGGTTGATAAAGGTTCTGATAGCGGGTTTGAGCCATTAATACTGCTGGGCGTTATATGGGTATAGTTGATGTTTTTATTGCCCATCCACACCAAGTCCAGGGCATGTCTTAATTCCTCGAGGGTGACGTCTTTTCTTAAATAGGCACTGATGCCGAGGGTAAAGGCTTGCTGGACCAGGGAAGGGGATTCATAAGCACTCAGGATCACCCATTTGACTTGTCCGTTTTGTTGTGCCAACGCACCGATATCGGTGATCCGGTTTTCCCGGTTGTAAAATACATCGATCAATACGATATCAATGGTGTGAGGTTGGTTAAGCGCGGCCTTCAATAAATCAGGGCTTTTAAATTCCCCGGCCCATCTAAAGAATTCCATCTGATCCAATAAGGCACGCAGTCCCCCCAGGATCAGAGTATGGTCATCGACACAAACAACGTTTGCCACAATGATCCAAATTACAAAATATTTTCATTTAAGGCTGAAACCGGAAACAGTCAGAATACCCCACTTATACTGGAGCGGCGTGGTAAATCTTTAGGAATTGAAGTTAATTTTTATGAGCCAGCGGCTTGCGATAAGCAATGGGGAAAACAGCGCTGCCATAATTGGAATAATCCTGATCAGCCGCAATGGGCATTTTATAATTAGAGATAAAGGTCAGGAGCAGGGGATTAAAGACAGCCGCATCGATTTTTTTTGATCCTGGTTTAAGAAAATATGAAAAATGTTTAATAGTGCCGTCCTTATGGTAATATACTGAAAACCAAAATTTACATCCTTTAAGGTCAATCCCAAATTGGCTTGAAAGATCATTGAGATCAGCCAGCATATACATCCATTTGTCATAAGCCAATAACACTTCATCCTGGCAAACCTGAAGCAGGGACACCTGTTGTAAATTTAATTTTTCACATTCTTCGCTGTATTGGCCGATTAAAAACACGGGGGGAATAGAATCCATAAATGAACCCGGAACCTCAGTCAATGGCTCAGGTCCGGCTGAAGCCTGGATGTCGAACGACATCAGGCAACCGACAAACAGCATATAGATTATGGCTCTCAAGACTTTAAAATTACAATTTTCCTTATAATTGCAAGACAGAAAAATATATAATATTTTTAACATATATTTTGGCTCCTTAGTCGAAAAAATGATTCTATTTGGATTTATGGTTCTAATATTGGGCAATATCATCACTTTGTAAGTCAATGTCGTTTAGTTAACAAAATCTTACTCTGTGGTTTCTAGTGACTATCTTCCTTTGACTGCGAAGCCGGGTGAAGTCGTCGATCATAGAATACCTGGGAGTTCACATAGATTTTTAACTTACCTGACATTGATTTGTATGTAATACATATATCTATGACAATCGACATTCTGGCGGCATTTATGGCAGCTTATGGTTTTTATCTCGGTTTTACCAAGGGCATCATTAAAGCGCTGTTTGGTATCATTGCGGTTGTTATTGGTTTGATTGCCGCTTTAAAACTTTCTCCTTTTTTTGTAGGATTATTAGAAAAGGTTACCGGTAACAACAACCCCCTGCTCTTTTTAGTCGGCTTTGCATTGACCTTTGTCCTGACCCTATTCCTCATCCGGTTTATTGGTAACCGGTTTGAAGACCTGTTGAAAGCCATTAAAATAAATTTTTTCAACCAGGTTGTAGGAGGGGTGGCATTATGCCTTTTGTTCCTGGTCTTATTCAGTTATGGAATCTGGTTTGCCAATCAAATCAAAGTGATTCCGGAAAAAGCCAAGAAAGCCAGTTATACCTATTCCTACCTGGAAACATTACCTGAAAAGTCCAGGGCAGCGCTGGCTAAGACCAAACCGTTATTTAAAGAATTTTCAGACAAATTCAGTGAAACGATAAGCCAGGTTAAAAACCAATAATGCGAACCAGTTTTTTCCTGTTTCTCTTTTTTATTATCAGTCTGATTCACCTCTTTTCGGAATTTTTTGGCTGGGCTCCGGTGGTGGTCTGGACCAAGATCCTCCTGATGCCGCTGTTGATGCTGGCTTTGTGGCGGGGTTTGGCAAAGAATGAAATCAATATATCCGTTCAGTTGGCCTTGCTGGCTCTGGTTTTCAGCACTGCCGGCGACCTATTTCTCCTGGCCGAAAAAACCAAAAACCTGGAGATTTATTTTTATCTGGGGCTGGGCTCTTTTTTACTGGCCCAATTAAGTTATTGTTTTTCCTTTATGAGGTCAGGTCATCACCCCCTGCCTGTGATATGGAAGGCAATTTATCCGCTTTATTACCTGGTTTTTATATTCTTGCTCATACCGGTCCTGCCGCCAGTATTGTTAATTGCGGTAATGGTATACGGACTCTCGCTGACGGCAATGGCCTGGAACAGTTGGAGAACCCTGACGGGTAAGGGCTGGTGGGCATATGCCGGAATAGCCGGGGCTATATTATTTCTGATTTCAGACAGCCTGCTGGCTATTAACCGTTTTAAAACCAATATTCCTCATGCCGGTTTTTGGATTATGGCGACGTATATAGGGGCTCAGTACCTGATCATACAAGGAATAGCCGATAAATCAAGGTCGAAACTAAACTTCGTTCACTGATTGATTGATGGCTGACCAGAGTCGATCTTTTAATTCTTCTAATCCACTTTGGTTGACGGCGGAAATCAAGGAATAGGGTACGCCTTTGGGTATTTTACGTTTGAGTGCCGTGACACCTTTGGAATCTAGCAAGTCCATCTTGCTGATCACGAGGTAACGAGGTTTATCCATCAGTTCTGGATTAAACTCCTTCAATTCTCTGGTCAGTATTTTATATTCTTTGCTGATGCTTTCGCTGTCCGCAGGAATCATAAATAACAAAACCGCATTGCGTTCGATGTGACGGAGAAAACGAACGCCTAAACCACGGCCCTGGTGAGCGTCTTCGATAATTCCAGGAATATCGGCCATGACAAAGGACTTTTCGTCCCGGTATTTGACAATGCCCAATTGGGGTACTAAAGTGGTAAATGGATAACTTGCAATTTTAGGTTTTGCGGCCGTCAGGGAAGCCAGCAAGGTGGACTTACCTGCGTTCGGAAAGCCTACCAAACCAACATCCGCCAGAATCTTTAGTTCAAAAGATAACCAGGCTTCTATACCAGGTTCTCCAGGTTGGGCAAACCGCGGGGTCTGATGAGTAGAGGACTTGAAGAATGCATTACCCTTACCTCCTCTTCCTCCCTCTAATAAAACTTTTTGTTCCCCTTGCCTGGTGATCTCGGCTAAAAAATCTCCGGTTTCAGCATGCCTTATGATGGTGCCAAGGGGTACTTCAATATCTATATTATCTCCACCGGCCCCACTGCGGTTTGATTTGGCCCCCGATTCACCATCTCCTGCAAAAATGTGTTTTCTGTAACGCAGATGCAGTAAGGTCCATAATTGGCTGTTACCGACAGCAGCAATATATCCACCATGACCACCATCTCCACCATCCGGACCGCCTTTGGATACAAACTTTGCCCGGTGCAAATGAACCGAACCCGGGCCTCCTTTTCCGGAGCGGCATTGGATTTTTACAAAATCAATAAAATTTTCTTCTGACATGTTTTGTGTTGATCAATATACAAACTGAGTCGTATATCGATCGTCGATTAGAAGGCAAAGTTCTTCAAATATTTCATCGATGGTCCCCATACCATTGACCTGCACTGCCTGGTTTTTTGATTCATAAAAGTTATAAACAGGGGTTGTCTCTTCTTGATATACGGTCAGCCTTTTACGAACTATTTCTTCATTGACATCATCTGTTCTGCCGGAAGTTTTACCCCGGTTGAGCAGACGGTTAACCAGTTCCTGTTCATTGACTTCGAGCGAAAGCAAGGCTGTGATGTTTACGTTTTTTTCTTCCAGTAATTCATCCAGGGCCTGCGCTTGTGCAATAGTCCGGGGAAATCCATCGAGAATAAAACCATTAATGCTCCCAGTTTGTTCCATCCTTTGTTTGAGCATCGCAATGGTCACATGATCCGGAACCAATTGGCCCTGGTCCATAAACGATTTGGCCAATTTACCCAATTCAGTCTGGTTGGACAACTCATAACGGAACATATCACCGGTAGACCAGTGTGCTATATTGTATTTTTCAACCAACCGTTGAGCCTGAGTTCCTTTACCAGAACCCGGTGGCCCAAACAAAATTAAATTTATCATTCGCTTTTAATGCTCAGTTTCAACGTGTGCGAAGGTACAAATATCCAAGCACACGGCCTCATTGGGAAAAGAGCTGGAGTAGGACCTTTTGCAAAACTATAATTTTCTAATAATAGGATGAGAATTTGTATTTATAGCTGAAGCCCAAACAGTTGTATTGTGTCTAAAATGCGCGTTTCGGCTCCCTGGGCCTTTTCTAAAACCAAACGGGCTGGCAGATCATAATATCCTAAGGAATGCATAATCTCAAGTTAGGCTTATCTAAAACGGATCATTGAGTAATCAAAATAGGATCGGGTTGACGATATCGGATAAACCACTGTTTAATGCCGAGCCTACAATGGAAATGAAATCGTTTATTCCCTGATTAAGTTATAACCCTTCTGGCTACTTTGAATTTAGCACTCCAATATTCCGAGCTTTTTAATTTTTCTTCCACTACACCGCGGCTGGTAGTGGCATGGGTAATATAAACTACCCCTCTTTTTACTTTGCTCACTATCGCCACGTGGTGAATTCTTTTATGACCAAAAAATAACAGATCACCTGCTTCGACTAAATCCATTTGAACGGGCGACCCGATCTGGGCCTGATCACTTGCTTTCCTCGGTAAACGAAGCTCAATTTTTTTAAATAAATAATTGGTGAAGCCTGAACAATCAAACGATTTTGGGCCAGTGCTACCGATTTTATAAGAGGTGCCTAATAGAGATTTAGCCGTATCCTGGATTTTTTCAATTTTTATCTTCCTGGCTTCCTGCTTGCGTTTTAGTTCCTGGGAATATCGATGATCTTTGAGAGAAGCGGTAGTATCTACGATATGTCTGGATTGGTTACAAGCTACAAAGAGAAGTAATGACATACCAATACAGACTAGTTGGCGCAAAAGAGATATGATCATGGAACCCCAAAGGTATCCACCTCATATTCTAAGTTTTTATAATACGATGTTAACGAGCGTTAATATTTGTTAATTAACTGATTATGAAAACTTTAACCTACAGTTTTAACTCGAAACATCCTATATCTGGTAAGCTGGTTTCTCTTTTTATTCCCAGTATATCAAAGGGAATATTATCGAGCGGCTTGGCCTTCCCGTTGACCACGGAATTGGTATCCAATCTGAAATCCAGTTTGTCTGCATCCAGGAATACAGTATCCGTTGTTTTGGCCCGTATACATCCCGGACATTGTTCAAAAAATTTGGGGTATTGGTCAGGCTTTAGGAGTTCTTCAGATTTGATAAAACAATGGTTAAAGCCGATCTGAAACTTAAAGGGATCTTTTGGATTGGATAAATCCGCCAGGTCAAGTTCATCCTGGCCGGAACCAAATAGTATACAATTGTTTATGCTCGCAAAAAGCGGGTAAACTTCAACTTGACGGGTTTCGGGGTTTCTGAGGATAGCATTATTCATTGACAAGGCTTCTGCATCATTGCCATAACTCGCTATCGTACAATATTCAACCTTATAGTTGCCGCCAAAGGCAAACTGGATACCATGGCCGCCATTGGAATAAAATAAACAGTTTTCGGCCACTACCCTCGCGTGAATTCCCAGAATACCAGAGCTGGCTGAAATAAAAAATCCTGCTATTTCGAACGGTGACTTCACTGGCACTGTCAGCCCATATCCCTACAAAAGCAGATTTTATTTCCGCATAATTTATCCGGTTACCTACACTACCCGACCCAAAACGGATTCCCGACCAGGCACCCCACTCTTCTTTCAATTCGGATTCCAAACGGTCAGTAGTGAAAATCACCGGTTTATCCTTCGTCCCTTCCACCAGGAGCCGGCCGCGATCGAGCACATAGATTATCCCGTCATTGTATACACTATTGGGTGTGCGCACCAGGCCTCCATGGATGTATACGCGTGCACCGGCAGGCAGCTTCAGGTTACAACTGTCAATGATCAGGACTCCGTAAATCACGTAAGGTTTAGGATCATCCCAGGTCTCTTCCTGCAAGCCACAACTCAATATAGCAATACCACCGGCACTGTTGCGTGAAGGGATATAGTTGGCATTCTGGCCCCAGGCCTCTAAGCGGATAGATTGGGAATTACCATTGATAACAAATTCAATGGATTCCTCAATGACAAATGGGCTCACAGAAAGGGGTTGATTGGGTTGAATAGTGACCTCCAGGAAGAGGTAAATGCTATCATGGGGGCCGATCTCAATATTTTGCAGCTCTTTACCGATGGCCGGATAACCGTCAGCATTTAACCGAAAAAAAGAGGATAATCCTTTGGATAATTTGATTGAATTGATTTTGATGGCGTCCGGGTAATCGTTAAATACCTTAAAATAGCGGGTGGCGGAACCCACTGTGGAAAAGACAGTATCAAAACGAAGGGTGTCCAGTGAAAACCGGAGTTGAGCATCTGTTCCGGTATAATATTGTTCCCGGTAACAGGAATCCAGCCCGATACCCAGCAGGAGCAGCCCAAATAAATATAACCTTAAGCAGTTCCTGGGATTTGACATCATCGTGCAAAATTAAGCCTAATCCCGACAAGTATTGACACGACTTCATCCGCATTTCAGATAAGCTAACAAATGTATTCCATGTCCCTTTGGAATAATATCTTTAAGGCTTACCATGATCCTGGTCGATGTCATTATTCCCGCTTTCAATGAAGAAAATTCCATTGGCCGGGTCATTGACGATATTCCAAAACACCGGGTTAGATCAATTATTGTCTGTAACAATCGAAGCACCGATCATACCCGGGAGGTAGCCCAAAAGCATGGTGCTATGGTAGTGGATGAAGAGCGGCCCGGATATGGTTCTGCCTGTTTGCGGGGCCTTAAAGAGATTGCCTCCAATCCAGCCCCTCCTGATGTCGTTGTTTTTCTGGATGGCGACTATAGCGATTACCCGGAAGAAATAGAGCAGTTGATTCACCCGGTAGAGCAGGATGCGATGGACCTGGTGATTGGCTCAAGGGTTGCAGGGCGACATGAAAAGGGGTCTATGACCCTGCCGCAGCGTATTGGCAATATACTGGCTACCCGGTTGATAAAGTGGATTTATGGTTACCACTATACTGATCTGGGCCCTTTCCGTGCCATCCGGTATTCAAAATTACTGGAGCTCGACATGCAGGATACCACTTACGGATGGACCGTTGAAATGCAGGTGAAAGCGGCAAAACTCCGTTTTAATTGCACTGAAATCCCGGTGAGGTACCGGAAAAGAATAGGTATATCAAAAATAAGCGGCACCCTAAAAGGCACTATATTAGCAGGATACAAGATCATTTGGACTATTTTAAAACTGATCTAAACGCGTGATCATTCTGGCCTTAATATTAGCCGTCATTTATATTTTAGCTCTTGTTTTTATCACCGTGTATGCGGTGCTCGAGTTTCATCTCTTATATTGTTATTTGCTAAGACACCGCAGGATCAACTCCCTGCGACCTGCTCCGGTATTGGATTGGCCCCGGGTCACCGTCCAATTGCCGGTATACAATGAACTGTATGTGGTAGAACGTCTCATCGACGTGGTTTGCAAGCTGGAGTATCCGGTGGATAAATTCGAGATCATGGTTTTGGATGACAGTACCGATGAAACCCGGGATTTAGTCGCCAGTAAATGTGCTCATTATTCCAGTCTGGGGGTCCCTATAAAACATATCCACCGAACCATGCGAAATGGGTATAAAGCAGGTGCATTAAAAGAAGGTTTATTGCTAGCCCAGGGAGAATTCATAACCATATTTGACGCCGACTTTTTGCCCGAGCCTGATTTTTTAAAAAAATGTATACCTTATTTCGAAGATCCAAAAATCGGCGTCGTGCAGACCCGATGGGACCATATCAATGAAACGTATTCTTTATTGACCCGGTTGCAGGCCTTCCAATTAAATGTTCATTTTACAATCGAACAATCCGGCCGGCAGGCAGGTGGTTATTTTCTTCAATTTAACGGTACCGCGGGCACCTGGCGAAGACAAGCCATTGAAGAAGCAGGGGGTTGGCATACGGATACCCTGACTGAAGACCTGGATCTTTCGTTTCGCGCTCAATTAAAAGGTTGGAAAATCCACTATTTGCAGGATATCAGATCCCCTGCTGAATTGCCAGCAGAAATGAATGGGCTTAAATCCCAACAAGCACGATGGATGAAAGGCGGCGCTGAGGTAGCCAGGAAACTGATCCCTGATATCTGGACTTCCAAATTGGGTTTTGGAGCAAAAGCCCATGCTATTATTCTATTGTTGGGCAGTTCCATCTTTTTATTTGTGCTTGCTTTAGCGGTTACCAGTCTGCCCTTGGCTTTCTTATTGAACCGATTTGGTATCTCGCCAAAGTTATTTGCTTTTGGATTATTGGGTACCATTTCCATCATTGTGATCCATTTTATAGTGCACGTGTGGCTATTACGACAAAAACTAAGCCTTGCCCAATCCCTCGTTCAGTTTCTTGCCTTATTTCCCCTCTTTTTAAGTTTTTCAATGGGCTTGTCCCTGCACAATAGTATCGCTTTGCTCCAAGGCTGGAGGGGCAAAAAAAGTGCCTTTGAACGGACCCCTAAATTTAACATAAAAAGTATCCGCGACCGGCTCTCTCACCACAAATACCTCTCCCATCGTTTATCCTGGGTTACTGTCGCCGAAGGGATGCTTGCAGCTTATTTTATATTCGGGGTCTGCTACGGAATTGTTTCTGATCAGACGACTTTCCTGGTTTTTCATCTGGCATTAAGTATAGGATTCAGCGGAATTTTCGCTTATACGTTGATCCATATGCGGCTCAAAGATTGAAAGATGAAAAATTTTGCCTATCCTGCCTTGTTGGTCTGCGGGGGCCTTTTAGGTTTTCTTTGCTTTTTTATACGACAAGATGAATTTGTCCACATCGCCTTTCTTTATGGTCTAAGTTTTATTTGTTATCTCTATGGCGGTCACCGGGACTGGCCGGATGGTTCTTTGATGACCCAATATAATCTCCTCCTCAAACTTATTTTGATTTTCGCTTTTCCCCGAGCCTCCGATGATATTTATCGCTTTTTTTGGGATGGTCAATGCTGGCTACAGGGGATCTCCGCTTATCAATACAAACCCGCAGAACTCGTTCAACTGGAGTTGCAGGAATTTGAAAAGATTTACCGGAAATTAAATTCAAAAGAATATTTCAGTGTATACCCGCCATGGTTGCAATTTATTTTTACGGCCTGTGCTTTCATATCTTTTAAATCGGTTTTTATATTTTCGATTTGCTGGAAATCAATTTTATTGATTGCAGATCAACTAACTATTAAATATTTAAAACGACTCAACGTTCAAACGCCCAAAGCAGTTTATTGGTATGCCTGGAATCCCCTCGTCTTGTACGAAGTGTTTGGCAACGGGCACCCGGAAGGATTGATGATCTGCTTTCTGACCATGACTTTTTATTATCTGCAGTCCAATTTTATAAAAAAATCTGCAATCAGTTTGAGTTTGGCAACCGGAATAAAATTGTTGCCGGCCTTTCTGTTTCCATTTTTTATATCCTATCTGGGAATAAAAAAATCACTCCAATACCTGGTTATTTCCGGATTTTTAATCTTACTCTTTTTGGTTCCTGTTTGGCCCTATCTTTCCCAGTTTTTATCCTCTCTCCGGCTGTATTTTAAGACCTTCGAATTTAACGGAAGCATTTACGAATTATGGAAAGCCGTCGACTACCTTCGGTTTGGTTATAATAATATTGAGCATATTGGGCAATGGATGGCCGTTTGTTTTATTGCCGTAATAATTTTTTTAGTTGTTGTTCAAAAAAAATACCATTTCCAGGATTTGATCAAGTCTTGTTTCCTCGCCTGGCTTGCCTATTTGTTTCTGAGTACCACGGTGCATCCCTGGTATATCCTCCCGGTATTAGTTTTGGGTTTGTTTTCCGGTTATTTTTTTCCTGTGGTTTGGTCAGGTATGGTCATCTTATCGTACAGTGGGTATGATGATAATCTGTCCCTTGGCAGCAAATATGTATTGATAGCCCTGGAATATGGGGTTTTATTAATTTTTATGGTATGGGAGCTGGCACAAAAATACCATCAAAGTCGTCCAACTTATCCTGCATCATAGTCAGGAATCCGAAGTCCATATGCCCGAAAGACAGGAAGTCCGAAAGGCGGGAAGTCCGGAATTCCGGAAGTCCGAAAGCTCGAAGCTCGCTGCTCGATTCTCTTTAAGACTTTTTCACCTCATTCAACACCTTATTTTTCTCAAAATCTCCGGCATAGACTTTTACCAGCTTTGATTTATTGAAATACTTTTTAAGCGCTGCATTGACGGCATCCAGTTTTAATGTTTTGATCCTGGTTTCAAATTCGGTAAACTCATTCAGGTCTCGTCCATCATTAAGGTAGGATTTAAGCATGCTGGCCAGGTTATTATTTAATCCCAGCAACGTTTTGTTTTGTTGAAGGGTACTGTTAATTGCATTGTCGAGTTCGTCCTGGGTAAACCCTTTCGTCAGGGCTTTGTCCACTTCTTCATTCAGTGCACTGTCCAGGCGATTTTGGTAAATCGGGTTAAAGAAAGCGTAGACACCCCAGCCAGCTACATCGTATTTATATTCAACACTTAAAAAACTTCCGGCCCCGTAGCTCATCCCTTCATTTTCTCTGAGGCGTTGGGCAATCCTGGAGGATAAAAACGCTCCGCCTCCCAATAACTCATTTGCCATATAAGCTGCTGCATAGTCCGTGCTTTTTTTAGACAGGTTGATATTGAGTTGGGCAAGCAACATCGCATTGGTTTTATCCGGAGTATTGATATTAGCCCTGGTTTCTTTGGTTTCAAATAGAATGGGTTTCACTTCTGTATAAGGACTTTTACTGTTCCAGGTACCAAAGCTGCTTTGAAGGTATTTTTTAATCTGGGGTTTATCCAGTTCTCCCACAAAAGAACTCACAGAATTGTTTGCCCCGTAGAATCCCTGATAATATGCTTTTAGATCGGACAGTTTTATTTTTTCCAATTGGGCCAGTCGCTCATCGGAATCAAGGCTGTAATTGGGATGTCCTTTTGGATAATTGGAGGTGAGTTTACTCAACTTTTCAGAAGCGACTGTTTGGGGATCATTTTTATTGGTTTCAATATCGGCACGGGAGCTGACGATGAGTTTTTCAAATTCCGTTGAATCGAAACCTGGTCGTTTGAGGATATCATCCAATAAAGCCAGCACATCGTGCAAATTTACCTTATCGGTCGCAATATTAACGTAGAGTTCATCCGGGGTTCCGTTAAAACTAATGGTTGACTTGAGTTTATCCAGTTCATCATTAATTTGTTTTTTTGGTTTGGTGGTTGTTCCTGTTTTGAGTAACCTGGCCATTAATCCAGATACCGTAGATTTGTTCATCAGGCTGGATTCTGCACCCCATTTAAACGTAATTGTGGCATTGATTTTATCGCCTTTGGTTGGTTTTTCCAACAGTGCATATTTTGCCCCATTGGGGAGGGTTCCATATTCCGTGTGACTCCGGATATTTTCAATCGAAGTTTCAAATTCAGCCTTTTCTGCAGCAATCGCTTTGCCGGTATAACCAGCCAGCAATTTTTCAATATCCGGGGTTTCAGCAACCACGGTGCGGTCAGGATTGGACTCCGGTGTAAAAACACCGAGGGTCCGGTTGGACGGTTTATAATATTTTTGAGCAACTGCTTTTACTTCATCGATCTTGAGGTTTTCTATCCGGTCGCGGTACAGATACCATAGGCGCCAGTCACCTGCACCGATAAATTCGGTGAGGGCAATAGAAAAATTGATCACTTTGGAGGACGTATTTTCTATGTTTTTTAAGGAGACATTGATTGCCCGGATTAAGTCTTCTTCGGTTATTTCCATTTTTGCTACTCCATCCATAGCATTCACCATGGCTTGTTTAGTGCTGTCCAGGTTTTTTTCTTTTGGAACTTCTACTTCAAAATAAGAAAAACCCGGGTCGTATAAAGTCTGTGAATACCCTGAAACCTTGGTCGCCAATTTGGTATCGATTAATTTTTTATACAATACTCCGGAAGGGTTATTGGTCAATATTTCAATAAGGGCATCATTGGCCGCATAGTCTTTATCTGCAAGAGCAGGGGTATGGTATCCCATGCTGATATACTGAATGTCACCGGTGCGGCGCAAGCTTACAAATCGTTCACCATCCTGAGGGGGCTCTACAGTATATGGAGCCTGGAGTATTCGGGATGGTCTGGGTATTGGACCAAAATACTGTTTTACATAGTCCAGCGCTTTTTGTTCGTCAAATTTACCTGCGATGACCAGGACCGCATTATCCGGCTGATAATATTTCTGGTAAAAGACTTTGAGGTTTTCTGCTTTGACCCTTTCGATATCCTCTTTGCTGCCGATCGTTGAATTGCCATAATTATGCCATAAAAACATGGTTGACAACACCCGTTCATTTAATACACCGCTCTGGTTGTTTTCACCGATTTCAAACTCATTTCTAACCACGCTAAACTCTTTTTTCAATTCTTCTGCCAAGATCTTGGAATTGACCATACGGTCGGCTTCCATATCCAGGGCCCAGCTCAGGTTTTCATCGGAGGCCGATAACACTTCATAATAATTGGTGCGGTCATACCAGGTCGTTCCATTGGCAAAAGCACCTTTATCGGCTATGGCTTTTTTTATGTCGGTGAATTTACCGCATTGTTTAAATAACATGTGTTCCAGCAGGTGGGCCATCCCGGTTTCACCATATCCTTCATGGCGGGAGCCTACTTTGTACACGATATTAATTACAATATTGGTTTGAGCCGGGTCCGGTATCAACAATACCCGAAGGCCATTCGAAAGCTCATATTCTTTATTGCCTTCGACGGTGGTGATGTGCTTGATGGTAGCCTGCGAAAAAACCTGCAGTGTACAAAGCATAAAAACCAGGAATAGGCCAAAATATCTGTTTACCATAATGATTATTTTTGAAGCCGCAAAATAAACTCAAATCCAGTTAATATTTTCTTAATTGTTTGGTCTATTTCTCCGGATATTCCGATGCTGGCTGAGTCACCAGGAGACTGAAAATACGCACGGGATGATCTGACTTAAGTGGGCGTCAGACTTCCAGATAATCCAGATCTTTGCCATGAGTCTCTTCAATCGTGGTCACTGAAAATAATGCCAGGGCAAATACGATGGCTCCTACTGCCGCTGCAGCCCAAAAGACTGACCATTGCATTTGTTTAAGATATAAAAACATAGAAGTAAGGAGGACGGTAGTTCCCCGCACTACATTGGGTACCGTGGTAGCCACCGTTGCCCTTAGGTTGGTCCCAAATTGTTCTGCAGCAATTGTGACGAACATGGCCCAATAGCCATTGCCCAATCCCAACAGAAAAGCCAAAAAATACATCCCCCCCGCCGAACTAATCCCTGCAAATAAATAAACAATAGCTACACTAAGGGAAAACAGTATAAAATATAAAACGGATTTTTTCCGGGATTGCAGAATATGACTAAAAACACCACTGCTCAAATCTCCGATGGACAAACCAATATAACACCACATAATCGAAAGCCCTGGTTGAATGGGTACTTCAATGCCTAATGCCTTTCCAAATTCATTGCTAAATGTGATCAGGATGCCGATGATATACCAGGTTGGGATACCCACACCAATACATTTCAGGTATTTGACCAGTCGTACTTTGTTGGAGAATAAAGCAAAGAAATTTCCTTTCTGAACATGCGAAACGGATTTCATGTTTTTATAAAAACTGGATTCAAAGACGCCGATCCTCAAAAATAATAATGCAATTCCCATCCCCCCGCCGACAAAATACGCTGTTCGCCATTCAAATAATTCGACCGTGAAATAAGCAAATACTGCTCCCAGTAAGCCGACACCGGCAACCAAACTGGTACCCAGAGCTCTTAAATGTTTTGGTATAGATTCTGACACCAGAGTAATGCCTGCGCCTAATTCTCCGGCGAGGCCTACACCGGCAATAAACCGTATGACTTTATAGGTTTCTGCATCCTGCACCAGGCCGCAGGCTATATTGGCCAGGGAATAAGTAATAATGGATCCAAATAGAACGGAAAGTCTTCCTTTTTTGTCGCCCAGGACCCCCCATAAGATGCCCCCTACCAAGAGTCCGGTCATCTGCCAATTGAGTATCTGGGTACCCACCACGGAAATTTCCAGCTCTGACAAGCCCAGGGCTTTGAGGCTAGGAATCCTAACGATTCCAAACAACAACAAATCATAGATATCGACAAAATAGCCAAGGGCAGCAATAATAACAGGTAAACTAATCAGGTGTTTAATGTCTGAGCGCTTCAAATCCATAACTTTATTATAATGGCGTTAAATATAAGATTACTCAACTAATTTTAAAGATCATTCCCCGGCCCGGGTAAATAGGCATAAAAACAGGCCTGACCTTCTAGCCCGAACCCGATTTGATCCGTTCGTACAATAACAAGGCCTGATCGCGATCAAACAATTTGGTACCCCGGCTGAGTGTGGCCGCAGTCCCGCAGGCTATACCCATCGCGAGCACATCGTATAAATCCGATTCCTGATGAAGTTTATAAATTAAACCGGCCACCATACTATCACCTGCACCTACTGTACTCAGGGATTTGACCTTAGGTGGGACTATTTGATGTATTTCATTATTACTGCAAATTATCGCGCCCTGGTCTCCCATGGATATTACAATGACCGATGCATACCCTTTGTGTACCCATTGCCAGGCGATAGCACCGGCTTCTTCACCGGTTAATCCTGATTTACCGGCTATCTGACTCAATTCTTTAAGGTTAGGTTTGATGAGGTGGGGATGGAATTCAAAAGTTTCTGCAAGGGAAGCCGCCGGCAGATCCAGTACCAATCTGCAGTGATGATCCTGGCACCAGGCTGCAATTTTCTTCACAAATTGTCCGGATAGACCCGGGGGATGGCTTCCACTCAGCACCAGGTAACCAGGTTTGAGTTCTAACCGATCGATCGTGCTCATCAATAAATCTTCATTTTCGGGATGGATTACATTGCCCTTATTGACAAGTCGGTATTCAAGCTGATTGGATTGGTCGGTAACCGTAATATTTTCCCGGGTTTCAGACTCCAGACGCAGCGGGTGTATAATGAGTGATTCCGCAAGTAGTTTTGATTCAATAAACTGCCCGTTGTGTCCACCGGAAAAAAACAAAGCTTCAGTGGGTATGCCGAGTCGGCGCAATCCCTTAGCTACATTGATTCCACCACCTCCTACTTCTTTTTCATAACGCTCACAACGCAGTTTATCGGTGGGGATCAATTGAGGTACCATCACCGATATATCTATAGAGGGGTTGAGTGTGATTGTCAGTACCATGCGTTGTCGTAAAGATTGTGTTTTTTAAGCTAATTTTGACAGGTGTCTATATTTTCCTTATTATTTATCGGGTTACAGTTGATTGTATTGCCGCTGTTGAGCTTTCAATCCCGTACGTCACTCGAAGAAGCAGAGGAAATACCCCCCAGGAGGGCTTTGTATATCCAGTCCATCATCATGCTGACTGTGATCGGCGGTCTTGCAGCATTGGTAGATTGGAGGGAATCCCTGGAAATCTATTGGTTTAAAGTCCCAAATCTCAAATCAATTTTTATTGCGGTTGGCCTTTATATGATGGGGTTGATCGTGAGTTACTTCAATTTTAAGTCCTCTCAAAATAATGAAGAAGACAAAAGCGCCATATTGTTGCCCGCAGGGAAAAATGAATACCTGATCTGGGTGGTATTGTGCTTAACAGCTGCCTGGTCAGAAGAATATATTTATCGTGGAGTATTGAGCCAACTGTTTATTCATCATGGCATGATTTATATCCTGGCCATCCTGTTGAGTGCGGTGAGTTTTGCCTTTTCACATTTTACTCAAGGCTGGCTGGCTATTCCGGTCACCTTTGTCTTTGCTCTGGGGTTTCAATATCTGTATCAGGTAAGTGGCAGCCTGGCTTTACCTATTGCTGTCCATTTTTTATACAACGTATCCGCGGAAGGGGTCAGAAGGTGGTTAATCGGCCGTTCAGGCGGTATTTAATTTTTGAGTGATCGAAACATAGTCATCTACGCTCAGTTGCTCCGGACGCAGATCAAAAAATTTGTCCACCAGGAGGTTTGCCGGCATCAACGTTTTTAATGAATTGCGTACCATTTTCCTTTTTTGTTGAAAACAGGTTTTAACAACCATTCTGAACTTTTCTTCATCACAATCCAGGTGAAGCAATGTTTTCCGGGTAAACCTTAATACCCCGGATTTGACTTTGGGTGGGGGAATAAAATTATTTTCTGCGACGGTAAACAAATATTCCACATTATAATATGCCTGGGTAAGTACACTGATTACCCCGTATTCGCGGCTACCGGGGGCGTGGGCAATACGGGAAGCCATTTCTTTTTGAAACATCCCTACCATACCCGGGATCACATCCCGGTATTCAATCATTTTAAATACGATCTGTGAAGAAATGTTATACGGAAAATTGCCAATGAGAAATAGAGGTTGATGGTTAAAAACACTGTTCAGATCCAATTTTAAAAAATCAGCCTGGATCAAACGACAGGTTTTAAATTGAGGCAGGTCCGTGAGCACTCGTATCATGTCCCGGTCAGCATCCACCAGGGTACAATCCGGGTGTTTTTCAATCAGGTATTTGGTCAGCATGCCGGTACCAGGTCCGACCTCGAGTAAATGATCAAGGGGTTCGAATATATCCAGGGCCCGGGCTATTTTTTCAGCTATGCTTTCATTCGTCAAGAAATGCTGGCCATATGATTTTTTCGCCGTTATCATATGCAATGATACTCTTTCCCCCCTACACAAAACCCCTGATTTAACTATCTTCGTATTAAAATGAATGACAAGATGGGAAATGGATCAGATGCTGTCAGGATTGGAATTACGATGGGGGATATCAATGGGATAGGTCCGGAGGTAATCATCAAAGCCCTTCGCAATCCCAAAATCCTGGATTATTGTATCCCGGTCATCTATGGTTCCGGTAAAATCATTTCCTATTATAAAAATATTGTCAAGGGGGATGAATTTGTATATCACCAGGCCCGCAGCGGTGATAAACTGCAACAGGGAAAAATTTACGTTGTTAACTGCTGGCAGGAAAACGTCACTATATCCATCGGGAAGATTACTGAAACCGGTGGCCGCTATTCCCTGATGGCCATCGACCAGGCCATAGCGGATATTCAATCCGGCTGGATAGAAGGTCTGGTCACCGCTCCAATCCATAAAAAATCGATGCAGCTTGCGGGTTTTAATTATGCCGGGCATACCGATTACCTGGCCTACAAATTAAACAGCAAGGATTATCTGATGATGATGATCGGGCAACATATGAAAATCGGCCTGGTAACGACTCATATTCCATTAAAAGAGGTACCCGAAAAAATTACGGTGTCTAGAATCAAAGAATCTGCCCGTATTTTATACCACACCCTTCAAAAGGATTTTGGCATTGACCGGCCGGTCATTGCTTTGCTTGGGCTTAATCCCCATGCCGGAGATGAAGGGGTCATTGGCCAGGAAGAATTAAATAGTATAGTCCCTGCCATTCAAGAACTCAAAAATAATGGAATGATGGCTTTCGGTCCATTCTCCCCGGACGGGTTTTTCGGGTCTAACCAATTTAAAAAGTTTGATGGAGTGCTGGCCATGTATCACGACCAGGGGCTAATTCCCTTTAAAACTCTTGAATTCAGCACCGGGGTAAATTTTACCGCGGGATTACCGGTGGTGCGCACGTCCCCCGATCACGGAACAGCGTTTGATATTGCGGGTAAAAATACGGCTGAGCCGGCTTCATTTAGTGAGGCTTTGTTTGGGGCCATTGATATTTCCCGTCAGCGAAAAAAATACCTGGATGATCGGGCTAATCCGCTCAATAAACACCAAAAACAATCTGAAGAAAAAATTGCGGAGTCCTAATCCCGGGTGGTTTCTTTAGAATCCGCCGTCCACGACCTCCCTTTGTCTGCCGGAAAGTCAAACACCGGTGCGTGGTAAGTATCATACCGGTATAATTGATAGGTTTCAATGATGCGGAGCAATTTATCCGAATAGGCTTTATCTGTGGCATAACCACATGTACTCAAACCAGTGGTCCAGCCTTTGTAATCCGTGGGGTCCAATAAAAAAAGTCTGCCATAATTGGGCGAACCCTTTAAAAAATTAGAATGGTCGATAAAGGAGGACTCTATATCCGAATAAGCCCTGAAGCATGACTCAATCAGTTTGCCTTTATCGTCCAGGTCATCGTCGCGGTGATAATAACTCTGTCCTTTCCAATAGGTTTTGCATTTGATCCCAAAATGATTATTGCTTTGGGTCGCCAGGGTGCTCCGGCCCGCATTGGATTCCACAACCGCCTGGGCTAGTTTTACACTGGCGGGAATACCGACACGAAGCATTTCTTCCACTGCCAGGGGAGCAAATCGTTCGATATAGTACCACTCTACCACTTTGGAATCTTCGCGTCCGCTGAAAGAAGAACCCAAAACCCATATCAATATAACAACAACCCCAACCTTCATAGCCAATAACCTAATCAAAAACTATGCCATCCCACCATTTCCTTCTTCCCGGGATCAGATTATTCTCCCAGGAATTTCTGCTGGTCAATAAACTCTCTGAATGCTTTGCGGTAAGTTTCGCCTATAGGGATACTGGCTTTATTAATTTCTACATAGTCCTTGTGGATTGCATGGATCCATTTTATTGAAATAATATAAGAATGGTGGATCCGTATAAATTGTGATTTAGGCAATTGTTGCTCCAGGTTTTTCATCCGTTGCAGGGATACGATTTTTTGATCCGGCGTGTAGATACTTACATAATCTTTTAAACCTTCTATATATTGGATATTATGAAGGTTGATACGGACCAGTTTGGTCCCGTCTTTAATAAAAATAAAATCTCCATCGGCGGCATTTCCTGATTTTCGGTGGATATCCCCGGCGGAGGCATAGGCTTCAATTTTTATTTTGGCCTTTTCAACAGCTTGCAGAAACCGCTCAAACGTAATGGGTTTTAATAAATAATCCACAACGCTGAGATCATACCCATCGAGGGCATATTCAGAAAAAGCGGTGGTGAGGATCACATCCGTTTTTTTTTGTAAAATTTTAAGTAACCCGATACCGGATAAATTGGGCATCTCGATATCCAAAAACATCAGGTCGACATCATTGGCATTGATGTATTCAAGGCCTTTCAGGGGGTCGGAAAAGGTGTGGATCAGATCGAGGTAGGATACTTTACCAATATACTGACTAAGAAGATCCCTGGCCAGGGGTTCATCATCAATGATTATTGTCCGGATCATCAGTTCAATTGAATATCCAAATTAGCAGAAAATTGGTCATCGGAAGAGTCAATTTTCAAATTATACAAGCCAGGATATTTCAGTTCAAGCCTTTTTTTCACATTCTCCAATCCTATTCCGGAGTTCGTGGCACCGGCTGTGCCCTGATGGTTCAACCGGCTATTGGTAACTTCAAAATGAAGGTGTTGACCCTGCGTATTCAGTTTGGCTTTGACCCAGCTGTTTGGGTTGCTGTTGGAAACCCCATGTTTAAAAGCATTCTCCAGAAAAGGGATGAGCAAGAGCGGGGCTATTTTTTTTTGTATCGGGTCACCTTCAACTTCGAAAGTGATGGGGATGACCTCATTCATTCTTAATTTTTCCAGGCTGATATAATTTTGCATATAATCAATCTCTTTTTCCAGGGGGACCAGATCATGGTTGGAATCATACACCATATAGCGCATCATTTGAGACAATCGGGAAATCACCTCTGTCGTCTTCGGAGACTGACTGTAAGCCAGGGAATATAGATTATTCAGGGTATTGAATAAAAAGTGGGGATTAACCTGGCTTTTAAGAAACTTTAGTTCTGCATCCAGTTTTTCGTTTTTAAGTTCTTTGCGTTGTTGTTCCAGGTTTTGCCACTCACTGAAAAAACGCAATAAAGCCACAAAAGCAGAGACCAAAACCGCGGTCACAAAAGTACCTATAGCAAAACGGGTGCTGTAGAAAAATTCTGCTTTATGGGTATAACCATCAACTATCCATCTTTTAGAAATGATATACAGAATTAAAAAAAACAAGGTCATACCTGCAAATTCCACCGCATACTTAAATCCGTTTTTATGGATTAAAAACCGCGGCATGATGTTAAAATAATTGGCATAGGCGACCCCCATTAAAAACAGGGTGTGGGACAGCGCATTGATAAAGAGATCGAAGAACCCCTGATCACGGCCCCGGCCAGAACTGCTGATCTGGTAAAAAAACAAAGAGAAGTAGATACACCAGAAGAGAAGGTGTAATACGGTCATCCTGTTTTTTTGCAAAAAAGTTTGCATCATTTAAGTACAAAATTATCCACTATTTATCCCATTTTAAGGTAACCGCTACGCACTCAGGATATACTTTGGGGTATTTTCGACAGCCACATGTTATTATTAGATTGAAAAGGCTTTCAAAATCCATGGGGCAACAGACGAATAAACTAACCCGATGGTCGATTGGTGTTTGACTGGTTGTCTCATTGGCCTGTACTTTTGTACCATCAAATTAAAAATATGCAAAAACTAATTCCATTCCTCAGCCTGATCTTAATACTTGCGGTGCTTACCCCTGCAAATGGCCAAAACACAGGTATTCCAGATGGTAACGCCCCCCAGGCCCTTAAAGGCAATGGAAGTATTGAAGGCCTCTTATTGGATACCCTTTCCAAAAAACCTGTCGAATTTGCAACAGTTGCTTTAGTTAAAAAATTAACAGACGTTATTGTCGATGGCACAGTGGTAGACGAAAATGGGAATTTTGAAATAAAAGGTATCCCGGATGGTGAATACTTTCTTGATTTTGAATTTTTAGGATATGAGACTAAAAGAAGCACCAGCATCAAAATAATAAATGGCTCTAAAATTAAACTGGGTAAAATCTATCTGCTGTCTGAAACACTGCTTTTAAAAGAAGTGACGATCGAAGGCCAGACGGATGTAATTGAAGAAAAAGTAGACCGTCTGGTATACAACGCAGATCGGGATATAAGCAGTAAAGGAGGCGATGCCTCTGATGTATTAAGTAAAGTCCCCTTATTGACCGTTGATCTGGATGGTAATGTCAGTTTGCGTGGAAGCAGTAATGTCAGGGTTTTAATCAACAATAAACCTTCCAGTATCATGGCTGGCAGTGTAGCCGATGCCCTCAAACAGATCCCGGCCGATATGATCAAATCGGTAGAAGTGATCACCAGCCCTTCTGCCCGGTATGAGTCGGAAGGCTCTGTCGGCATCATCAATATCATCACCAAGAAAAACACCTTACAGGGAATGACCCTGGGTTTTGATCTTTCTGCAGGTAACCGGGGCGCTATGCTTGGACTCAATGGAAATTACAGAAGGGGCAATATGGGTTTCAGTTTAAGAGGACACGGCAGGTCACAATACAATGTTAAAGGAGCTTTTGAAAATGTACAAGCTACCCAATCCAGTATCGGTCTGCAGACCAGCACCCAAACCGCGCAGACTATTTCCAGCCGCTTATACGGCAACTACAACCTGGGTTGGGATTGGGATATCTCCAAAAAATCAAACTTGTCTGCAGGGCTGAGGTTTGGCACTCACAACGGGTTGAGCCAACAAAACAACCTGATCACCAGTACCCTGTTACCGGGATCCTCCTTACCGGTCCTGAGCGGCCGAAATGTGGACAGCAAAGATCTGAGCTTATCGTATGATTTTAACCTGGCTTTTACCAAGACCTACAAACCGCAGGAAGAATTAAGTTTTTTAGCGCTGGTTTCCAGAAACAACAGGACAAACAATTTTGAAGCTGATCTTTTGTCTAATGTGGATTTTGCCACTATCTCAGCCCGTCAGAGAAATGACAACCTGAGTTATAACCAGGAATCAGCAGTGCAATTAGAATATCAAGCCCCGATTGGACAACGTCAGATGATTGAATTCGGTGGTAAAAGTATTTTCAGGGTTGTCAACAGCGATTATCAATATTATTTCAGTGAAGATGGCACCAGCCCATATGAACTCGATCTTGCCAGGCCATCTAATGAATTAAATTACGACCAGATGGTTGGTGCGGGATTTTTATCCTATACTTTCGCTACCCGCAATAAATTCACTTTTAAAGCAGGTAGCCGGTTGGAGTATACCGATATCAATGCTCAATTTCAGAACAGTGTAGGTGAAACCACAAAGATTCCCTCCTACTGGAGCCTGATCCCCAGTTTTAATATATCTAAAACCCTATCCAAGGCACTGACCCTGAAAGCAGGTTATAACCGAAGAATTCAAAGACCCGGTATTCAGATTTTGAATCCAAATATCAATTTAGCCAATCCCACCAATGTTTCAGTGGGAAATCCTTACCTCGACCCGGAGTACACCGATAATTATGAAGTTACGACTAGTGTCAACCTGAAAGGAGTATTCCTTACCGGGTCTGTTTTTGTTCGCCATACAGGCAATTCGCTCACCAGCTTAAGGGACACTTTTTCAGTTCTCAACCCTAATCCCGATGAACCCGGATATATTTCAGCTATCCGCACCAGCTATCAAAACATAGGCGATGAAAATACGGTGGGATTTAATGTGTTCGGCAATGTGACCGTGGTAAAAAATTGGCAGATCAACGGTGGATTTGATGTGTATCAGGTAAGCCTGACCAACAACAACCCCAATCCGCTTTATTCAGCATCCAATACAGGATGGGTATTAGGTGGCAGAATGTTTACCAATGTAAAAATGAAAAATGGTTGGGGCGTTCAGGGTGGTGGCGGAGCCCGCGGCCGTCAGATCAACCTGCAAGGTTATTCTGGTAGTTTCGCTTTTTACAATGTTGGTATCCGGAAAGATTTTAAGAATGGCAAGGGCAACATATCGCTGGCAGCAGAAAACTTTTTAAACCATCCTTTTAAAATTAATTCCAGCTCCAAGACTGCTTTGCTTGAACAGTTTAATACCAATAGTTTTTATAATGCAGGTATCCGGTTGGGTGTAAGTTACCGCATTGGCAAAATGACATTTGAAGAAAAAAGAAGAAAGTCCATCAACAATGATGATATCAAAAATGAAGGCGGGGGAAATGATGGTGGCGGTGTAGGCGGCAACGAACAGCCTCAGACCCAGGGTGTGCGCGGCCAGGCTCCAGGTCAACGAGCCAATACAACTCAGGTCAAACCAAATGAAACCAAACCTGCTCAGTCTGCTACGCCTCCAACCGGCAAACCCCTGCAAAATACCCAGGACAGCAATACCCTCAAACAAGCCCCAAAAGAGCCATTACCCGTTAAAAAACTAGGACAGGAAATTAAGAATCAATAAAAGGTGATGGATGGATGGTGAATAGTGATCGGTGGTTAACTACCCACTGATCACTACCCACCGACCACCTTTTCTTCTACCTTTGCGCCCCATTATGGCAGAAAACATACCACCCAGGCGCACCTTTGCTATCATTAGTCACCCGGATGCTGGAAAAACCACCCTCACAGAAAAATTATTGTTGTTTGGAGGAGCTATCCAGGTAGCTGGGGCAGTGAAGTCCAACAAAATTAAAAAACATGCAACCTCCGATTTTATGGAGATTGAAAAACAGAGGGGAATTTCTGTGGCCACTTCTGTCATGGCTTTTGAATATAATAATGTCCTGATCAATCTGCTGGATACCCCTGGCCACCAGGACTTTGCAGAAGATACGTATCGCACCCTGACCGCAGTAGACAGTGTAGTAGTGGTCATCGATGTAGCCAAAGGGGTGGAATCCCAAACAGAAAAACTGGTAGAAGTCTGCCGGATGCGGGCTACACCCATGATGGTTTTTATCAATAAATTAGACCGGGAAGGTAAAGATGCTTTTGACCTCCTGGACGAGGTCGAAAAAAAACTCCGTATCAAAGTGACACCATTGAGCTGGCCGATCGGTATGGGTCAGCGATTCCAGGGTGTATACAATCTTTTTGAAAAAAAACTGAATCTATTCAAGCCTCATCACAAACAAGGTGAAGATGAAACCCTGGTCATTGAGGACCTCCTTACCCCTGAACTGGCCAAAGTCATCGGAGAACCAGCCGCTAAAACCCTGAGAGAAGAATTGGAAACCGTGACTACCGTATATCCTGAATTTGATGTAAAGGACTATCTGGCAAGTCATATTTCACCGGTATTTTTCGGAAGCGCTGTTAATAATTTTGGAGTCAAAGAATTATTGGATTGTTTTGTGCGCATCTCCCCGGATCCGATGCCAAGAGAAACCGAAGAAAGACTCATCCTTCCCCAGGAAAAAAAATTCTCCGGTTTTGTTTTTAAAATCCATGCCAATATCGATCCGAGGCACCGGGACCGCATTGCTTTTGTGCGTGTGGTGAGTGGAAAATTCGAACGCAATAAATTATATCACCTCGTACGGCAAAACAAAGATCTCAAATTTTCCAACCCTTATTCTTTCCTGGCTGCCAAAAAAGAAGTTGTTGACGAAGCTTATCCAGGAGATATCGTCGGGCTGTATGACAGCGGCAATTTTAAAATCGGCGATAGTATAACCGAAGGAGAAATCCTTCACTTTAAAGGCATTCCTGCTTTTTCTCCCGAACAATTCCGATTTGTCAACAATACCAATCCATTAAAAACCAAACAACTCAATAAGGGCATTGAACAGTTGATGGATGAAGGGGTAGCTCAATTGTTTATCAAAGAAGATAATGGCAGGAAGGTAATCGGTACAGTGGGCGCTTTGCAGTTCGATGTCATCCAATACCGGCTCGAACACGAATATGGAGCCAGTTGCAGTTATGAGCCACTTCCCTTATTTAAAGCCTGTTGGGTAAAAAGCACCGATACGGTAGCCTTTAAAGAATTTGTGCAACGTAGAAAAAAGGATATAGCCATTGATAAAGATGGTAAGACGGTTTACCTGGCGGAATCCCCCTGGGCATTGCGTATGGTTCAGGAAAGCCACCCTAAAATTGATTTCCGATATAAGAGTGAGGAGTAGTACGGATAACTGGTAGATTACTAACAGGATCATTTAATTATCAAAACCTGGGTTTAATTGTACAACCACAAAGATCACTTAAAATCACTAAGCCCCCTTAGAACACTAAGGCCACATAAAACACTAAGACATTATAATAAGGAAGACTTTCTTTGAGTTTGTTAAGTTGTTGTGCTGAAATGATGTTCATACATTTTAATTGGTTTTGCTTCAGAGAAGTTTAAGGATCAGTAAGAAATAGAATTTATCATCTCTTTATCCTGAATTTTGTCTCTTTATCCTAGTGTCAAGTTAAGCATGTTATGACGGATTAAATTCCCCCTCAGCGATCGACGAAAGCAGTGAGCAACGTGAGCGACGACCGACGAGCAGCGAAGCTGCGTTGCAACTTTGTGTCGAAAAATATACCTAAGAAATTCTTTGTCGCTGCACCGTTCCGCTTATTTAGTGTGATTTTCGCTCTTTGTGCTCGCTGCACTTACGCTGTCTCCGTGGGAAATACGACATATTAGATTTAACATAGCACTAGGGTTTTAATATAAAATCATCGACAAAAGGTAAAGCTGATTTGGGTACATCATGGCCACCCGGATGGATATAATGATAAAGAAAATAGCCTGAATGGCTATTGGTATAAACGGTGAGTTGTTCGTTGATTATCCTGGCTTCATCGGTTTCCAATAGTTGTTTTATCATTTCTACAGATTTTAATTGATTGGCATTTTTGACGACCTTGTCCTGTCTTCCGGTAAGTACCATAGCCCGTCGCGCCAGGGCCAGGGATAGAATATCTACCCCTTGGTGTGCATTGATTATAAACCCCTTAAAATATTCTGCTCTCAGGCTCCACACTAAATAAACAAACCGGCCTCCATTGCTGTGACCAAAGGCAAATATTTTTTCCTTTAAATCCGGGTGCTCCATGCTCAACTGAGGGACCAATACATCGATAAAATGCAGGTCGCGGTCAGCTCCATCTCCCGCCTTACGCTGCCAGCCATTTTTCAGACCTTTCGGGTCAAAACCCCCACCAATACCAGGGATACCCTGAATATATATGGTCATACTTTCTGTGAGATGATGGTGCAGATGGTATTTATTGGCAAAACCAAAGGCTGTGCCACCGTTGCCATGAAATACCAGGACAATGTTTGATGCGGCATGTTCCGGTTGATATACCAGAAATTGGCGTTCGACCCCTCCGACATGCAGGGACCTTTCTTCCGGCAGGATATTCGTTTTTTGTTTCATATACCTGCAAACTAAATAGATTTATAAATCTAATCCAAATGGGTTTAAATTATACCTATGCGTCTTTTCGACTTGACGAGAAACTTTAAGCGGGGACACCTAAAGAAACCGAGAAACTTTAGGCGGGGACGCTTAAAGAAACCGCGTCTTTGTTTCGCCGCTTTGCTGCGTCTTTGCGACTTGGCGAGAAACTTTAGGCGGGGACGCCTAAAGAAACCGAGAAACTTTAAGCGGGGACGCTTAAAGAAACCCGAGAAACTTTAGGCGGGGACGCCTAAGAAACCGAGAAACTTTAGGCGGGGACGCCTAAAGAAACCGAGAAACTTTAGGCGGGGACGCCTAAAGAAACCGAGAAACTTTAGGCGGGGACGCTTAAAGAAACCGAGAAACTTTAGGCGGGGACGCTTAAAGAAACCGAGAAACTTTAGGCGGGGACGCCTAAAGAAACCGCGTCTTCGACAGAAACCCAAATTCAAGTATTCGCATTCAGGCAGACCTCTTCCGGTAATTCAAAACTGCCAGTGTATTTAACACCACCCCGAATAAAATCATTGCCCTCAATTCAGGCAGCAGATCCGTGACCCCGCTTCCTTTAATCACAATAAAGCGCAATACCTGGATAAAATAACTCACCGGGTTAAAGGAGGCCAGGGTCTGAGCCCAATCAGGCATCGATTCCACAGGGGTATACAAACCACCCATCAACACAAAAAACATTATAATAAAAAATGAAAACAAAGTAGCCTGGAGCTGATTGTCTACCAACGTACTCAACAACAATCCAACTCCCAATGCCCCGATCAGATAAACCCCTGAAAATATATAAATCGTCAGCAGTGACCCTATCGGAACAATGCCATACACCAGGAAAGCGACCAACAATCCCAGGGTAATCGATATCATACCCAGGACCCAGAACGGAACCAATTTGCCTAATAAAAACTCATACCGTTTCATTGGGCTTACATTTAATTGTTCCATTGTACCCAGTTCTTTTTCCAGAACAATATTGAGTGCCGACATTAAACCTCCAATCATGGTAACTAATAATGCCAATATACCCGGCACCATAAATAAAGGATATTTAATCAGTGGATTGTACCAGAACGAGCTCCTGACTTCCACCATGGGAAACTCATTGAAACGGGGAAGTTGAATGATTTTTTCCCTGACCTCCCGGTTATAGTCACGGATAATTTGAGAGGCATAAGCAACACCCAGGGAGGCTTTGGTCCCATTGACCGCATCGGCTTCAATTTTTACTACCGTCTCACTTTCCCGGAAGAGTTCTTTTTCAAAATTCAACGGAATGGTCAGGGTGAGATCTGCAGTGTTCTGTTCAATATGTTGCAACGCTGCCAGAGGATGGGGTGCGACCGGGATGAGTTTAAAATAGGGGGAAGCTTCGAGTTTATGGATCAAAGCAGAAGAATAAGAAGAACGATCGTAGTCAATGACCTGCAGATTGATATTCTTCACTTCATAGTTAGCAGCGAGCGGCAATAAAATCAACTGCATAATAGGCATGATGATCATCATCCGCAGGATGGCCGGTTGCCGGAATATTTGTGCAAACTCCTTTCGCACGATGACACCAATTTTTCTCATTGCAGCCGGACTTTAAATTTTTTAGTTGCAATGCCCAATAACACTACGGTCATGCCAAAGAGGATTAAGGTCTCTTTCCATATACTGGCGAATCCCAGTCCCTTGATCATAATCGCCCGTACAATATTGTAGTACCAACGGGTCGGCACGGCGTTGCTGATGATCTGCAGGGGTTTGGGCATGTTCTCAATAGGAAACATAAACCCGCTGAACAATAAGGAAGGCAGCATTAAGCCCACCAGAGAAACAAACATAGCAACCTGTTGTTTTTCTGCTGTTGTGGATATCAGGAGGCCCAGGGCCAGGGTTGTACAGATAAACAATAAACTTTCAGCCAGTAACAAGATCAAACTTCCCCGGATAGGCACCTGTAATACAAATACTGCCAACAATAAAATAATGACCACATCAATAAAAGCCAAAACCATGTAAGGCACTGCTTTGCTCACCACAATCTGAATGGGGTGCATCGGAGAAGCGAGCAATACCTCCATTGTACCCAATTCTTTTTCCCGCACAATGGCCACGGAAGTCATCATGGCACATAAAATCATCAGGATCAACGTCATTACTCCGGGGACAAAATTGAAAGCGCTGATGAGTTGCGGATTATACAACATGCGGGTTTCAATTTTTATTTCGTAAGGTATTTTGATCAGCCCTATCATTTCATTTTGATATTCACTGAACAAAACCCCGGCGTAACCTGCCGCTATGGCTGCTGTATTTGGATCGGAAGCATCCGCCAGGATTTGAACCTGGCTTGTATGGGTATGTTTGAGATCATGGGCAAATTGTGCTGGAAAAACAATAGCCAGCCTTGCTGTTCCTTTTTTAAACAAACCGGAAACGGGGTCGGCATTCTGCAAAACCTGAGTGACCTCAAAATACCGACTTTGGTCAAAACGTTCAATTAGTTTTTTAGTTTCTTCGTCTTCGGATTGGTCAATCACCACAATCCGCGACTCTTTAACTTCATTACTCAGGGCGAAACCAAATAAGAGCATCATCATCACCGGCTGTGCCAATAAAAAAAATAAGCTTCGCGGATCACGAAGCACGTGTTTAAATTCTTTGACGACCATAGCTGAAAATCCGCTGCTCATATCCTATTCTGATTAATTATTCATGGTTTTGTGTATTAATGGTCTGCTGTCCGTACAGCGCTCCTGGCGAGTTTTCGGAAAACTTCATCCATGTCTTCACTTTGAAATTGGATTTTTAAAGCAGCCGGAGTATCAAGGGCAGCTATTTTACCATCAACCATGATAGAGACCCGGTCACAATATTCCGCTTCATCCATGTAATGTGTTGTAACAAATATGGTCAGTCCCCGATCAGCGGCTTCGTAGATCATATCCCAAAACTGCCTTCTGGTAATGGGATCTACGCCACCCGTTGGTTCATCTAAAAAAACAATAGAAGGGCTATGCTGGATGGCCACTGAAAAAGCCAGCTTTTGTTTCCACCCGAGTGGTAAGTCCTTTAATAATTTACTTGCATAAGGGGTCAACCCTAACCGGTCCAGAAGTGCTTCACTTCGTTGTTTTAATTCTTTGCGTGGGATATCATATAGCCCGCCATAAAACATAATATTCTCCCGTGCGGTAAGGTCATTGTATAAAGAAAATTTCTGGCTCATGTAACCGATGTTCCTTTTTATTTCTTCACTTTGAGTGCGTATATCATAACCCGCAACGGTTCCTCCACCAGAGGTCGGTGACAACAAACCGCACAAGATCCTCATCGCTGTAGTCTTTCCCGCTCCATTGGCTCCGAGAAAACCAAAAATTTCGCCTTTAAGGACATGGAAAGTCAGATGGTCAACCGCGGTGAATTGACCAAACGATTTGGTGAGTCCTTTTACTTCAATCACCTTCATGATAACCGGCTTAATTTGTCCATAAAAATGTCTTCGATGTCCGGCTCGATTTCAAAGATTTCGAAGTTTTGTATCCCGTTGGATTTCAAAAAAGCGGACAAATCCTCCGGAGCACCTGATTTTAATTGCACATGGTGTTTGTCCCCGAAGGCATAACAGGAGAAGGTGCCCGGATATGCCCTGATCGTTACCAGGGAGGAATATTTTTCGTCAGCATCTACTGCAAATAATTTTTTACCTGACCTTTTCCGGATTTCCTGTGGGGTTCCAGTTTCTAAAATAGAACCCAATTGCATCAATGAAATCCTGTCGCACAATTTTGCTTCATCCATGTAAGGTGTGGAGACTACTATGGTGATGCCTCTTTGCTTTAATCGCATCAACATATCCCAAAATTCCCTTCTCGATACCGGATCTACTCCTGTCGTGGGTTCATCCAGCAACAAAACTTTTGGTTCATGGATCAGGGCACAACACAAGGCCAGTTTCTGTTTCATACCTCCCGATAGTTTGCCTGCCCTTCTGTCCTTAAATGGGACGAGTTGATCATACAATTCTTTAATCAGATGGTAATTTTTCTTTATATCGGATTTAAATACGGTTGCAAAAAATTGCAGATTTTCTTCTACCGATAAGTCCTGATACAATGAAAACCGACCGGGCATATAACCGATGATTTTTCTTACCTCCTGGTACTCCATGGCTGGGTCAAAACCCAATACTTGGGCAGTGCCACTTTCGGGCAACAACAGACTGGCGAGGATGCGTAACAACGTGGTTTTTCCTGCACCATCGGGTCCAATCAAGCCATAAACCTCACCCGGCTGAATAGACAAATCAATCGCTTTCAGGGCAATTATTTTGCCTTTATCAAAGGATTTGGAGAGCCTGTTTACCTGTATTGCTGCCATTACCAATTTACTTCGGCAAACATGCCGAGTTTGATCTGGCCATCGTTGGCGACTTTTATTTTAACCGGATAAACCAGGTTGGCTCTTTCATCAACAGTCATGATCGATTTAGGTGTGAATTCGGCTTTATCTGAGATCCACGTAATTTGCCCGGGATAATTGAAAGAAGGATTGTCCCCCTGTTGGATATAAATCTGAACAGATTGATGGAGTTTGATTTCCCCCAATTGATTGCCGGTGATATACGCTTTAAGGTACAGCGTATCGAGATTCGCTATTTTGTACAATGCTTTGCCGATGTTGACTACTTCATAAGCATACGTATATTGATTGAGCACCGTTCCGCTGATGGGGTTGATTATTTTACATTTTTCTTCCAGGTCTTTGAGTTGTTCAACCCTGGCCGAAAGCGGTGATTTTTCACTCAAAATAGCCCTGTTTTGACTTGCTGTATTTTGGCGCGTTGCCTTTATTTGTTCGTTGATCACATCGATCTGGGCTTTTGTACTTAGCACTTGTTTTTCCAGTATTTTTTTTTGGTTCTGGATATCATCCAATTGTTTTGAGGGAGCGGCTTCCGCTTTTACCAATCGTTGTATCCTGGCTTCTTCCTGGACCAGCGTAGACAATTGGTCTTCAGCAATACGAACCTGGTTTTGCTGGAGTACGATTTGTTGATCCAGAACTTTAATGTTTGCTCCGGCGTCCAGGGTTTTGGCATTCAAACTCTTCAGCGATTCATCGGCTTGTGAAGCCATGAGGGCTTGCTGGCTGCAGGAAATCATACCCACCGGTTGTCCCGCACTCAGGACCATGCCCTCTTCTACCTGTAATTGTTCTACTTTACCAGAGGATTCTGCAGCGACAATGATCTCTTTGGCTTCAAAAATACCGCTGGCTTTATATGCTTGTTTATTCTTATCGCATCCCCAGGACATCAGAATCAATAAAAAGAATATAGAAGAGATGAATCCTTTACCTTTTTCCTCAAAAGCGTAATTAGTTTTTTCCATGGATGAGTTTTAATAGTTCTTTGGATTGGGAGAGTAGAGCCAGGTGGATATCGGTTTTTAATCTGGCTTGGGAAAGATTATAGGTATCGGTGGCGTATTCGTTGATCGTGATGATACCGTTTTCAAACTGGGCTTCACTGCTCCTGACCACGCGTTCATGAAGTGCAATCATGGCCTCGTCTTCTTTGATCAGTTGGTCGAGATTTTCAATTTCGAGCCGTTGAGCTTGTTCCCTGATATTTTGCTGAAGGAGGAAGGCGTCTTCCTGGATGTTTACCTTATCCAGGTTGGCCTGGAGAATTTTTTTCTCCCTGGTGCTTTGGCGGGTATACAAATTGCCCAGGTTCCACTGCCAGCGAAGGCCCAGGATGGAATATGGTTCAAAATCATCAGACAATAAATTCAACCCGGGCCTCCCATAACCCAATTGACCAAACACCTGTACCCGCGGCTGATACTTAGTATTGGAAAGTTGAAATTGAGCGGCCTGCATTTTTCTTTGAGCATCCAATACTACAAGTTCAGGTCGTTTTGCAGCTTGATCTTCCGGATTCTGTATCAGTTGAGTCAGTTGAACCGTTGAATCCAGTTTCATCCCGGTAAGCAATTCGAGGGACTTTAATGCATTGGCTTTTTGTTTTTTAGCATCCAGTATATTTTGACGGGTCTCTTTGATTTTTATTTGTAAAGAAGCTTCCTGGTAACCGGATACCACGCCTTCGCGGATCTGATTGTTGAGTTTGACGGCTTTCTGGTCGAGGTCCCTGGACAACAATTCAAGTTGTTTGATGGCCAGGTCGGCCATTAAAGCATTATAATAGGTGCGGCAAAGGGTCTCTTTCAAACCGATGAAATGCACCTCCGTATTGGCTGCTTCCAGAACAGTCACGCGCGAAGCCTGCTCATTCATTGCTTTGCGGGCACCTCCATCATATAGGGATTGTGAAATTTCCACTACGGCGCGGTATTGATCATGTGCCTGACCGGGGATGTCAAGGCCCGGGATGGTCAATGGGATTTCTGTAACATCGGATTGCCAGGTGGCTTGCCCCTGAAAACTGGTTTGCGGCAGTGTGCTTAGGGCATTTATTTTTTTCTGCTGGAGCTCAACCGATTTACCCGCTTCATTCAATTGGCGAAACGGGTGATATTGTTCGAGAGCCCGGTATAAATCATTTAACTGAAGTGAAGTCTGAGCAGGAAGGTTCCACTGAAGAGCGATTAAACCAAAGGCCAGGCCAAGCCATTTTTTAATCCTTCTAAATGTATAAGCAGGCATACTTTCTGATTTAGGTTAGACAGCTATTGATTTCCATATGGTGTCGACGATATCTTTTTTTCGTTTCATCATCAGTGCGGTAAAGGTCTTCTCGGTATAACCCAGGCGTCCGGTCATCATGGGTTTAGATAAAAAAGGAAAAATGGTCAGGGATTGAATATTGATCATCAACTCCCGTGGGGGAATATACCGTATGATCCCTTGTTTGGTTTCTCTTCGGATTTGTTTATCCAGTTGGAGCAAGAGTTGGTCTATGGGGATGTGTTCCAGGTGTTTTAAAACGATCTCCGGGTTGCGGTGCATTTCGCTCATAATAAAAACCGGTAACTCCGGCATTTTAAGGAGCCGATCCACATCGAGGGAAACGATATTGGTAATTTTCTCCTTCAGGGGAAGGTCCTCCAGTAAAAAAGAAGCAATGGATGAAAACAGGAGTTGAAATTCCCGCAGGAAGATGACGGAAAACAATTTTTCCTTACTGCGGAAATAATAATTGACCATGGATTTGGTCGTACCGGCATCTGCCGCGATATCCTGCAGCGAAACCCCGGAAAACCCTCTGGCAGCAAAGTGTTTACGCGCTGACTCGATGATGAGTTGTTCTGTATTGAGCGATTGAACGAGCATTTAGTACACTTGTTTCGAACGGTTGTTCGACAACGAAGGTAATTACATTATTTTTATTATCAAAAAAAAATGCCCTATTTATTCTTACAGGTAGAAAGTTCTTAAAACCGCTACAAGTTTTAAGTTAGATAAAAAAATAAAGCAAACTTTTAGAATCACCAACTTATTTGAATCCCTAACCGCGCCAATCGTCCGGCTCCATTGATACCTGAACCGTGAATACGATAATCACTATTGAACACATTTTCTATACCCGCACGGATAGAAATGATATCCGTGCGATAAGTCAAACCGGCATTCAGAATATTCCATGCCGGGGTACCTGTTTTTGAGATCCGGTTATCGGAAAGATCTCCGGCACTAAGTCTCTTTTGACTACCCGCATTAATGGACTCCATATAAAAAGACCACCTGATACCCGGCCGGTATTGTAACCAGACTGAATAAAAAAGTGGTGGTATCCTTCGAATAGGTTCATTTGCTGTTTGGTTTTGACCAAACGTATACTGAAAATTGCCCCTGCAGTTGAAAACAGTATTGATATTCCAATCCCAGGATGATTCCCAGCCATAAATAAAGGATTTGTCAGAATTCTTTTTGATGAATACCGGGTATCCCTGCAAACTATCACCTTTTATTGCAGTCCGGGTAATAAGATCATTTAATTTCAAATAATACAGACCATGTTCCATTTTAAGAACTAACCCGGTCCAGCGGTAGCCGGCGCTAAGATGCAACCCTTTTTCAGGCACCAAATCATAATTCGGCACTTCGTATCTGAAATCAACAATACCCAGCGTACCAGCATCGTCGATATTGGGCGCCCGAAATGTTTTATCTGCATTTAAATATACCCGGTGATTGCCAAATGCGCGGCCCAACGATCCATGCCAGACCAAAGCCGAAGGCTTGAGGGTGATGTCCCCAAGATTCGGATCTATTGTTTTTAACCGATAGATGTTCCAGCGCCAGCCCCAGGTCAGGTCCCATTTATTAAAACCCGCATTCCAATAATTGAACACTCCTGCATTCAGATATTTTGCTCCATCCGGATATAAACCCCTGAGTTGGGGAGGGCTCGGCGTATTGTTTTCGAATATTGCTTTACTCCTCACTTTATCGAGGTAAACATCATATCCAAAAACAGCATGTATTGACGAACCAGGTGTAAACTGCACTTGTGAAGTCAGACCCAGCACCTGGACACCGTCCTCTTCTATTCTAAGTGGGTCTGTCGTTTTTTTCTGAATACTTCTATGTTCATGAAGATATTGCCAGGAAAAGGTGGTCTCCAGATTTTCCAAAAAGGAGGAATTACCAAAAACATACTTATTCCTCACATAGGCTAATTGATGATCAAGTTGATCGGATTGATTTATTTCAAACCCTTCCAATACCAGTTTATGATACACCGGAACATCATATTGAGCTGCCTTCGAATAAGAAAAATCCCAGGTTCCCAGGGGATTAAACCATCTGGCTTTAAGATCGGTATTGTATTCCTGGTAACCACTCGGTGATTGTATACCGGTAAGTTTACCTCCGCGCAGATCACCGTAATTTAAATATGCACCCCTGCCAGAAATAGCAAAGTCCTTTTTAGATAATGCCACCCTTGCATTAACTATTTTTTCAATATCCGATGTAGCCCATTGAGTATAAATATTGCCATAAATGCCATGATCATGATCTAATGCCGGTTTTATACTTTGGAGATGAAGCACTCCACCGATGGCATCTGAACCATATTGAACCGCTCCTGATCCTTTGATGACCTCTATTTGTTGCTGGTCATACAAGGATTGAAGGCTGAGGTATTGATTTGGCCCATATCGGTAAATAGAGTTGTTGAGCCGGATTCCATCCTTTAAAATCAATACCTGGTTACCGGTCAATCCTCTGATAAAGGCAGAACCCCCACCTTGATTTGTTTTTTGCATCCATATACCGTGATGTTGTAAAGCCTCGGGCAGGTTGCGAGATGTTACGGAGCCTAATTTAGCACTACTCAGGACCTGATGAGCAATATTTATGTTATCTGCTGTCTGTGACATTCTTGCTGCTGAAATGAGAATCTCCTGAATCTTAACTACCGTATCTGTAGGAATATTTTGAGATAGAATATAATTGTCCATACACCAGGCCAAAAGAATAAATACCATACAAGTCCTTCTACACCGAGGAGAGAAAGAGCTCATTTTTTTGATTCTTTTAATGAGGATCGGATGAACTTTTCATCATCCAGATCAGGTCCAGTAGTTAATGCTTTCCAGTCAAAAGATTCATGCAGCGGATCGAGCGCATGTCGTGGATTAAACATCAGGCTATCGACCGGCAAAGCCTTGTAAGCGGTAAAATCAGGTTGGTCAGTAAAACAATCTGACAGGTCAGAGGCTCCGGCATCGTATTGATTGAGATAAGGAATACCCAATACATGCCAAAACGTTTTGAATATACTTCCAAAGCTGGTATGGGTATGACTGACGTGATTTTTTTTAGCAAATGGGGATATCACCATCAATATACTACGATGTGCATCTATATGGTCCCGTCCGTCCTGTGAATCATCTTCGGTAATTACAATCGCCATCTCTTTCCAGTAAGGTGTACCGGATAAGAATTCAACTAAACGACCAAGAGCAAGATCATTGTCCGCCATATAACTTTCCCGGTATGGAAATCCTGCTTGCGGCCTTTCCCCTGCCCCATGATCGTTGGGCAGGATAATGGTAAGCAAGGAAGGCAAACTTTTTCCATCTGCCCAGCGTTCGTTAAACTCCTTAATAAAAACATCCACTCTGAATTGATCCGGGATTGCCATATTAAAGGTGGGGTATTTTCTGGAAGTGCGATCATATAATGGTCCGGGCAATGGATAGTTGACCAGGTATTTTACCCCTCCAAACTTGAATGTGGAATCAGCAAAAGAACCGGCATCAAATTCTACTCCAAAACCAAAATTGAAAAATTCTTTTTTATTCCGATACATATGATCCCAGATCGATCCATGTTGATTATAATCTTCCGGATAAATGGCTCCCGAAGCTCCTGTCATACCAAAACGCCCAGGTGCATTGGATTTATGGTCCAAACCTCTTTTCCCTCCATATGCTGCAGAAGTATGTGTTTCGAGCCACTCATTGGGGTAAGTGCCTGCCAGCCACCGGTGCCCATCAGCAGAATGATCCGAATCGACATAGAAATTATCGCTATTACTGAATTTTTTTGCCAGCGCAAGATGATTGGGCATGACCGTAATTTGAGCGAGTGAATCCGTCTTCCTCTTATTGCTAAATTTAACCTGATGACCATACCTGGCCAATGAAGCTTCTCCCTTGCCTTGTACCAGCTGACCAAATACTTCATCATACGTGCGATTTTCCTTGGACACAAAAACCAGGTACTTTATTGGACTTTTATGTGCTGATTCAAAATGATTAGGAACAGTGACCTGCTGACTGGGGGAAACCGGTGTCCAATTAAAATTATTTTGAACTACTTTATCTGAATACTCTTGCAATTTTGAATCTTCCGGAATATCCAGTATGGTTATTGAACCTTTCATTAATGACCCTATATAATCACCTTCAGGGCCTGATCGATAAGAGGCTCCACCATTTGGTCCGCTGCCAAATCCTTTTGCATTGGCAACCAGCAGTTTATTTTGTGATGGATTCACCCGAAGTTTCGAAGGAAACCATCCTACCGGTAAATGACCTATAAGCCGGAGATCGTCCACATTGATTACGGCTACCGCATTGATACCGGATTCAGCTACATATAATCTTTTTTCACCCTGATCTAAAGCCAAACCAAATGGGATGATACCTTTCAATGAACCGAGTCTTGGATCCAGAGTCAGGTTGATGTTTTTAACGAGGGTATGTTTTTTTGCATCGATCACTGAAATACAATCATTGTTGCCGTTACTTACAAACACATACTGGCTACCTGCAACAATTGAATTGGGACTGCTACCTCCCACCGCAGGTATGCCATCGAGTTTGTCTCCTACCAAAAAACCAGTTTTTATTTTATATTCAGCGGTGCTACCTGGTGTTTTAAGATTGTAAATCCAAATAGAAAAAGCCTCATCTGAATTTAGTTCACCAAGCCCTTTCACGTGGATTGAATCCGAATGTATACCATTAATCATCTCTTTTGAGCCATATGCGAAGGCGGGATAATCCAGAGGGTGTTTTCGTATCGTGGCGGAGTCCATATTATTGATCAGGCTGTACTCAAACATACCCACGTTGGCAACATACAGGATGGATTCATCAGGGGATAAAGTAATACCAAAAGGATATCTGCCCGTTTGCCAATTATTAATTACACTTTTTGTTTCAAGATTTATTTCGATTATTCTGAACCCAATCTGATCTACGGCATAAATCTTTTTACCATCCAAAGTCATAACCATATCGCCTATATAGCCATCGTTATACTGGAACCCTTTTTGCGTTGTTTTGCAGGATATTTCATCTTTTTTTTCCCCGGTCAAGGCATCAAAAACAAAAATTTTATTGGTCTGCCCACCGGCCACATAGATGAGTCGATTATCCGGTGAAATGGCTAATCCCATGAATACAGCAGCCAGTAAATCATCATCGGTGTTCGCCGATTTTGGTATCTGCATAAGGCTCATGGAGTCCGAAAAAGGATGCCGGATGACCGTAATTGAAAATGGATTGGTACCCGAGTTGGCCGTGACAGCCAGCGATCCATCTTTAGAAAGTACCAAACCATAAGGGTGTGGTGCAATGCGGGTTGTTTTACCCATTGGTTTTACCCACCTTCCATTGGGTAAGATGGCTTCCACTTCGTTTGAAAAAGAATAGGCCTCCTTAGCCGGAGCTGAAATACTCCATTTTTCATTGTTGACTTTGGAGGGCTTACATTGGTTAAAGATCAGGGCCAATGCAATTAAAGAAAAATAGTTGAAATTCATATTCAGCATCAATTAAAAAAAATTATAAATCCGGTTGAGGTGTCATTCAACCAGCATTCAGACAAAGAATGCGGCGAATAGGACAAATATGTGAATATCCTGTGATTTGAATGGAAATTGAATAAAAAGTTTATGTTAACTCCCTGGTATTTCCCTATGTCAAAGATTGATATCAAGAATAATTTCTAAATCTGAACCTATCGTGTTCCTGGCAGGCTTTGATCAGCGCCATTTCGCTCTCCTTACCCGGAAGGGCATTGTCGTTCTCCACACCCATTACCCCGCTATAACCTTTTCCAGGGAAAAAGGAGGAAAAGAGAAAATAAGAAAGAAGGGCCAGGTTAAAATCTGAAAATTGTGCATTCTTAATCCCGATTAATAAAATTCCTTACAGATTTGCCGTTATTTTGCAGCCATAACTATGAGTGATAAGGAATACAAATGGAAACAACGCCTGACCTATTTCGGCGAAGCCATTGAGAAACTACAGGCTGCAGAAAGCAAGAAGGATTTGACCTTCATTGAAACTGCCGGGGTAATTAAAATTTATGAATTCACTTTTGAACTGGCCTGGAAAACCATCAGGGATTTTTTAGAAGAGAAAAAAGTCGATATCATTTTCCCCCGGGATGTGATCAAAGCCGCCTTTCACTATGAATTAATCAATGATGGCGAAATATGGATGGATATGCTGGAAAAACGGAAATTTATGAACAAAACGTTCAATGTAAAGAATGCCCAAATAGCCTACAACCTTATCATCAATGACTATTTTAAGGAGTTGTATGATGTCTTCATGAAATTAAAAAAAGAAGTATGAATTCGTTTGGAATCACAAAAAAAAGCTATAAACTTTTGTTAGATCTTTTTTTAAACCATCCGCAGATAGAACAAGTAATTCTATACGGCAGCCGGGCAAAAGGAAACTTTAAAAAGGGCAGCGATATCGATCTCGCTATCAAAGGAAAAGATTGTAATGCTGAAATTGCAACCCGCGTAAAAAGTACCATTAACGAAGTATTGCCAATACCCTATAAAGTGGATATCGTGGATTACGAAAGCCTGATGATTGTGGAATTAAAACAGAAAATCGATGAAGCAGGTGTAGTGTTTTATGAACGGATCACCCTGGTCAGTTTGGAACAAGATAACCCCTTGGATAAGAGTCAGGGTATTTAAAACGTACCCTTTTATAGGACATAGCTGGCCTCTGAAAACAAGTGATCCGAAAATACTTACAAATTCCACCAATAATTCATCTTAAACACCAGCGCCCTGTTTTTTACATTAAACGGAGCAGGCAGGTAATTGTCCGTATATACCAGGAAGATATCTGAAGCCGGTTTAAACCGCCATTGCAACCTGGTATTGATGTTGAGATTGTCAATTTGTTCGTTGTACTGGACAAAGGAGGTAAAGTATAGATTGTTTGTAAACGTCACGTCCACCCTGGGCCCCACCAGCCAGAACACCGTGCGGTTCCATGGGCTGGGCAGATTGATGTTGTTGTAATTGGCAGCCAGAGCCACCTTGACATAGGGCTGAAAACGATAACCGATTTCAGTGGTCAGGTTCGAACGATGGCCATCCTGGTAATATCCTCCGATCCGATACGAAAAGGAGTAGGTAATCAGTTTTTGCGGTGGGGAAAAAAAATCTCCGCCCGTAGACTGCCACTTGTGGATACTACCGCGCCCCAGGGTGTCTTTATTGGTATTGGTCGGATCAAAGGGTTGCAACAGTTGCACCCAATCATCCCCTACCCATAAAGTAGCCTTGGCCTGTGTCCTGAAACTAAAGATATAAGAAAAGTATACCGTACGGTCTGTAGTCTTGAGTTTGGGATTAAAATAAGCAAAGACCCCGGCCGTAGGGCCATGGGTCAGGATCTTGCCCGCGCCGGGATAAAACAAATAACTCGCCTGTGGACTGATCTTAAAATATTCCCTGCGCGGAACATAACCTACCTCTGCTGTATAATTTTTACTGACATATTCCTGTTGCCACTGGAGACTGAAGGTCCTGGTAGAATAGGACAAGTTGCCTACATGGGACCAGGAATCCGAAGATTTTTTTGAATCCAGGGATTTGGCCATCATCAGTTTACCCAGCCACCGGTTATTGGACGAGGCCAGATTGTATTCAAATCCGATATTGCGGTTGTAGGCGGAATTGGTTTTTTTAAGTTCGGAGTCTAGTTCATCATAACCCAGGGCCTGTTTATTGATGGCAAATACTGTGATATTGGAGCGGGTAAAGACTTTCCGCTGCAAGGCGATCATCCCAAAATTGTACCCTGGCTGAAGTTCGTTTTTCCGGGTCTGCATATCCAGGACACCTATACGCCAGTTTTGATCCAACTTCCCGCTAAACCGGGCACCGAAATCAATGGGTATACCCAGTCCTATCCTTCTGGAAAAAAAAGGTCTGAGCGAACTATTACCGATGTTGGCAAACAAGTCTCCATTCTCCAAAAAAAACTGACGGCGTTCCGGAAAAAATAATTCAAAACGGTCGAGATTAGTGACCTGCTGATCCACCTCCACCTGGGAAAAATCCGGATTAATTGTCAGGTCCAGGTTGAGTGAACTGCCCAGGGAAATTTTTGCATCCCCTCCGAATTCATTCCTGATTTTGGTTTTGGTCTGCGATGTATAATTTTTGGAAAAACCGGTCAATACATAAGGAATGACGGATATATTCATACCTGGATCCGGTGGTGCCTGGTCCCACACCAAAACACCGGTATAAGCTAAAGAAGCCGTCGGGAAAATCCTCGGTACAGGCGCCCAGGAGGATTTTTCGGTCGTCCGGATGTCGAGCCTTGAAAAATTGATACCCCATTCGGTAATCCCTTTTTTATAACGGATACTTTTAAAGGGAATAGCTGCTTCAAACACCCATTTGTCGTCGTAATTTTTGGTGACCCCGGTCCATTTATTCTCCCAACTGAGATCCACCTTGCCTCCTTCGTACATGGTGCCATCCCATTGTCCCCCGGCGGCATTGGATCCAAAGGAAAACCCATTGGTCCGGTCGTCAAACGGGTCCATGAATAGCAAAAAGTTATCGTTTTTACCAAAATTAAAGTCCCGTTTAAGGGATTCCACCTGGTAGTGTTTGTCAATGGCGTGGTAAGCCTCGACCAACAGGTAGATGTTTTTCTGATCGTAACACATGCGCACATCGGTACGGCCCTTGGCTTTGCTGGTATCCATAGGTAATACCATGTAAAAATCAGACGCAATCTGCAGGTTATTCCAGGCTGCGTCGATACCGTTGCCATCGATGCGCATCGGCAGGTGGATTTGGCGCATGTCATATCGATAGTCGGCATTTCTTCTTTGGGCAAAAGAAGGAGAAATGCCCAGGAAAACAAGGAAGAATACTAAATTTTTAATCATACCAGGGGCGCAAAATTAGGCTAAGCCAATGGAATGGGCATCATAATTTTGGTTAGAAGAAAATCATTAAGAGAATATTAAAGAATGACCAATTCAATTTAAAGAAAGGAGCACAATATTCAACTGACCCTAAACCTGACCAATTCTTTATTCGCCGTTTGTTTCAGGGTAAATTTCCTTATTTTGACCATCGAAACAGGGCCAGGAATACCTTATGTCTAATCAGAACCCGGAACAAATAGCCAGAGATAAGATTGACAAGCAACTTAGTGCATCCGGCTGGA
>JAWXBI010000177.1:0-5730 GCA_034439915.1 Saprospiraceae bacterium
CCCTTTTCCCCTTAACCTTTTCCCTTTTCCCTTTAACCCTCAAACTCACCTTTTCTATGAAAAACTTCTTCCTCCTGTTTTGTTTAACCAGTGTCCTGGTTTATTGCAACAAAAAAACAACAGAGCAAGCCGTAAATGCAAAACCGGTAAACCTCAATGTATTTAAAGTCAGGGTTGCACCAGTCCAGGGTTCGGAAACCAATAATACGATTCGGGTAACCGGTATATTGGTTTCTGACAAGGAATCCAAACCGGCTTTCAAGACCGGAGGAGTCATTGATCGCACCTATTATAAAGAAGGCGATAAAGTAAGCCAGGGAGCCTTGCTTGCTAAATTGAACCTGGCTGAAATCCAGGCCCAGGTGCAACAAGCCCAGATGGCCGTGGATAAAACCCTGCGCGATCTCAACCGGGTAAAAAACCTGTTTGCCGACAGTGTAGCTACTTTAGAACAATTACAAAATGGGCAAACCGCTTATGATATGGCTAAACAGACATTGGGTATAGCCGAGTTTAATAAATCCTATTCCGAAGTGAGATCCCCTATTTCAGGAACCATAATAAAAGAAATATTAAGACAAGGAGAAATCGCCGGCCCGGGCATGCCCATATATGCCATCATGGGTACCGGTCGACAAGACTGGAAGATCAAAGCTGCCGTATCGGATAAAGAATGGGCGCAGATTAAAAAAGGGGATAAGGCGGATATATTATTTGAAGCCTACCCCGGACTTAAATTGACTGGTGAGGTAGACCATCTGGCGGATATAAGCAATCCGGGTACCGCCACCCTGGATATTGAAATCAAATTGAATCAACAGGATAAAAAGTTGGCAGCGGGATTGTTGTCGACCATCGAAATCAAGACGATAAGCACAAAACAACCTATGCGAAGTATACCGGTGGAGGCCCTGGTCTCTTCCAATGATGGCAAAGGAGTTATATATATTGTCGAAGACGGCAAGGCCGTTAAAAAAACTATCAGCATAGATAAAATATTAGGCTCCCAGGTCGCCGTAAGCAGTGGACTGGAAAATATCAATGAGGTTATCACTGCTGGTGCTGTTTACCTGGAAGAGGGAAACAAAGTGGAAATCATTAAATAACCGGTTAGACCATCCGATAAATAAACTTATAATGAACCTGACTTCATTTGCGGTAAAGAATTATCAATTTACCATCATCCTGTTTGTATTGGCGTTGGCACTGGGTATCAATTCCCTGCTCAATATGCCACGTGGAGAAGATCCCCCCTTTGGTGCACCCATATTTATAGTGTTGGCCGTTTATCCCGGGACTAATCCTGCCGATATGGAACAACTGGTAGCCGATCCCATTGAAGAAGCATTGTATAACCTGGGTGATGTCAAAAAAATTGTAACAGTTTGTTCTGACGGATTGATGCTTTGCCAGGTCGATTTTAATTATGGAGTCAACGTGGATAATAAAAACAACGATGTCAACCGGGAGATGAATAAGATACGCCCGGATCTGCCCGAAGGGATCATAGAATTACGAGTAGAGCGGGCTTCCTCCTCTGATGTGGTCATCCTTCAAAGCGCCCTGGTCTCTGAAACGGCCACCACCAATCAAATCAATGATCTTGCCGAAGAATTAAAAAGGGATCTGGAAAGGGTCAAGGACCTCAAATGGGTTAAGATCCAGGGTGAGCCCACGGAGAAAATAGATATCCAGCTTAAACTCGGCCGCATGGCCACTATGGGGATCGGGATCAACCAGGTCATAGGTGCCGTCGCTCAAAATAATATCAATATACCCGGTGGAACCATAGATCTCCATACCAAAAGGTTTAACATTAAAACCAATAGCGACATTAAATCCATCGATGAAATTCGCAATATCGTTGTACATGCAGGCAACCGGGGACAACTGGTCCGTTTGCATGAAGTAGCCGATGTATATTCCATTTTATCCGAACAAAATCATATTGCCAGGCAGGATGGTAAACCGGCGGTATGGGTGCTGTCGGCTTTGAAAGACCGGAAAAACATCATCACTGCACGTGCGCAGATGGAGCAGATCCTGAAAGATTTTGAATCCCGCTTACCGGATGAGGTAAAACTGGTCCACGCCTTTGACCAGGAAGTCAGTGTAAAACACCGGTTGGGGGGGCTGAGCCGGGATTTTTCAATTGCCATTGCCCTGGTATTGTTGACTTTGTTGCCCCTTGGATTCAGGGCATCGATTGTCGTATTGATCAGTATTCCCTTATCACTGGCCATAGGACTTGCCTTATTACATCTGACCGGGTTTACGCTTAATCAACTAAGTATTGTGGGTATGGTGATTGCCTTGGGGCTGCTGGTGGATGATTCTATAGTGGTTGTGGAAAATATAGAGCGGTTTATGCGCCAGGGCCATTCCAGAAAAGATGCAGCTATTATTGCCACCAAACAAATAGTTATCGCTGTACTGGGCTGCACGGCTACCTTGATCTTTGCTTTTTTACCCCTGGCATTTTTACCGGAAGGAGCCGGCGAATTTATCCGCAGTCTCCCAATGGCTGTATTATTGACTATTCTGGCTTCCTTGTTTGTAGCACTTACGATCATTCCGTTTTTATCCAGTATGTTTTTGCAAAAACATGAACGGTCAGACGGAAACATCTTTATGCGGGGATTTAAAAAATACATCAATGACCCGTATGCCGGAGTTTTAAAATGGTCGTTTAAACACCCTATCCTGACCATTCTGGCCACCCTCCTCATTTTTGCCGGCAGTCTCATGTTAGTTCCTAAGATTGGCTTTAGTTTATTTCCAAAATCGGAAAAACCTATGTTTACCGTGGATATCAAAGCCGCATCCGGAACCAGCATCAAGGAAACCAATCGCATCGCACGACGGATAGAACAAGACCTGCTTCAACAACCCCAGGTCGTTTCGGTAAGTACCAATGTAGGAAAGGGCAATCCCAGGGTATATTATAATGTATTTCAACAAAATTATTCTCCGACCTATGCCCAGTTATTGGTCCAGGTCCCCTCATCCCTCGATGTACCGGCAATCACCGCATTGACCGATTCACTGCGCAAAAGATATGAAGGCCTGCCAGAAGCTGAAGTCGAGGTTAAAATGTTTCAACAAGGCACGCCGGTGCCTGCCCCTATTGAATTCAGGATTATTGGCAACAACCTGGATACCCTTAAACGTTATTCAACGATACTGGAAAAAGTCATCCTGGGCATGCCTGGAACCCTTGCTGTTAGAAATAATATACGGACTCCTAAAACGGATCTGCAGGTGGTCATCGATAAAACTAAAGCGGGAATCCTTGGTGTACTGCCGGCTGAAGTGGCCAAAACAGTGCGCATGGGTTTAGCCGGACTTGAAGTAGGTTCACTGATTGAAGAAGATGGAGATGAAAAGACCATTCAGGTCAGTATTGGAAAACCCGGTGAAGATCAGGCCCTGGCGGTATTTGATCAGTTGTATGTACAATCCATGTCAGGAGCCCAGGTGCCATTAAAACAAATCGCCTCCCTGTCCCTGGAGGAATCCCCGCTATTAATTCAACACTTCAACAAAGAGCGATATACAGCAGTGACTGCTTTTGTCGAAACCGGTTTCAATACCATACAACTGATTGATGATATTTCTAAAAAAACGGATGATATCAAATTGCCAACCGGTTACCGCTTTGTGGCGGCCGGCGAAAAAGAAAGCAGGGAAGAATCCTTTGGCGGTATGGGTACTATAGTCATGATATCCGTATTTTTTCTTTTTGCTATTCTGGTCCTGGAGTTCAGGACATTTAAGAGCACTCTGATTGTATTGTCTGTAGTCCCGCTTGGAATAGTAGGGGCTTTGGCTGCCTTATATATAGGGAATGAAACCCTTTCATTTGTAGCGACCATAGGCATCATTGCCCTAATGGGCATTGAAATCAAAAATTCAATTTTATTGGTGGACTATACCAATCACCTGCGGGAAAACGGGATGGGACTTAAAGATGCCATTATGAACGGAGCCGAAACACGATTTCTCCCCATCCTATTGACATCTATGACAGCCATAGGGGGAATGATTCCATTGGTGATGGAAAAATCTCCTCTTATTTCTCCTTTGGCTATGGTATTGATAGGAGGGTTGATCAGTTCGACCTTATTGAGTCGATTAGTGACACCTTTGTTGTATTATTTAATTCCACCTGCGGTTACTGTGATTGCGGATAGGAATGATAAGATCAGTTAGTGATCAGTGTGAGGGAGAAAGTTGAAACAAACTCTGTGGTTCTCTTGTAGCTCCGTGCAAAATAATAAGAGGTGAAGAGGTGAAAAGGTGAAGAGATGAAAGGGTGAAAATGACTGAATTAAATTGCGTATTTGGTGAATGAACTCACTAAATCAGCGCATTTTTGGTGAATAAACTCACCAAACATAAGAGAGCTTAGAGCCCAAAATGACACCAGACAAATCCGACTCTTATTTTGACCTCGTCTATGAAGTCACGCGTAGCATCCCTGCCGGCAGAGTATCTACCTATGGAGCTATTGCTGATTTTTTATCCCTGGGTTCTGCTCGCATGGTTGGCTGGGCGTTGAATCAGTGTCATGGCATGAAAGATTTACCGGCACACCGGGTCGTCAACCGCAAAGGTGAGCTTAGCGGACGGGTACATTTTAAGCCACCTTCATCGATGGCTGCCAGGTTGCGTAAAGAAGGGGTCAAAGTAAAAAATGATCAGGTGACCGAATTTGAATCTTTGTTTTGGCACCCTAAGGAAATGGAATTGGACTAGCTCCAGGGCTGATCTCAAGCTTTCGGGAATATTTCGGTGGGGAAATCAACGGAGTAAACTCCATTGCACGAAGTTTGTGCTCTGCTCCCGATGCATATGCATCGGGAGCAGAGCGGTGGAGTTGCTTATCAGAATTCAGGTTCCAACGATTAGTCAGGAGGGAATTTCGAGTATGTTCCGTTCCAGTCTTTCCATCTGGCCACCAGGTTAGCTTTTACCGGATTTTCCAGAATGTAACAGTGTATCCGGTCTAATTCCATATCTGTACGAATATAATGATCATAACTCTCAGGCATCCAAAATGACCCTGAACGTTTCAGAGCCTGGTTACAATAATAGGCAGAAGCTCCTTTAATGAGTTGCATAGATTTACTAAGTGGGATACCCTTGTTTTTTATTAGTTCCTGGACCGATGTATCGATTATTAAATGAACATGATTAGGCATTATACAATAACATATCAGATCATAATGGAAGGAATCGTATTTATGAATAAGGTCCTTAACTATACTAAGGCAGGGCTCCAAAGCCAGGTAAAGCGGGCCTTCCAAAATTTGTTCCATTAAACTTTCATTATCTATTTCGTATTGAAGGCGTATCGCCGATAAATTTGATTCCTCATATTTATTTTGCCCTTTTCTTAATTCATAATATTCCCTGAGCTGCTGCAATTTTATATAGGGTATTGAACCATGCAAACGAAAAGTCAGAAAAAAAACAGCTCCTTCAGGTAAAATGTGGGGCAAATTCCTATGATATCGTTTCATTGTATTCATATTTGAAAATAATCAGAAATAATTGATCCCGATATTTCTGACATGTTTTGAAGCTAAAAGTCTTAAACTGACACATTTTGTTGTGATGAAACAACGGGGAGTAAACTCCATTACACAAGGTACGTGCACTGCAATTCATTGCGGTGGGAATCAACAGAGTAAACTCCATTACACAAGGTACGTGCACTGCAATTCA